>JAIPJS010000008.1 GCA_021734025.1 Candidatus Neomarinimicrobiota bacterium | reverse complement strand
GCATATTCTGCCATTCGGATCCCATCAGAAATCCGTGATGATTCCCATAATAGGCCAGCTGATCGTCGGTCAGTACCGTGTTGACCTGCTTCCGGGATTCCACGCGTTGCTCCTGGATCTTGTCCTGGATGCTGTTCACGTCCGCCCGGAGTTGTTCCACCCGATTCGCATCGATATCTTTGGAATTGAGCGCCGTGGCGTATTCCCGTCGTGCATCGCGCAGTTGCTTGATTAATGGGGTAAGTTCCTCCTGATACGCGTCCCGGATATCGTCGATCTTGGTCTGTTGTTTCTCACTCAGCCGGTACTGTTCGGGCACGTTTTGTCGATTACCCTGCATACCGTTCATCATGTGACCAGCGTTCATGTGGCCGCCCATATGTCCACCGTTCATCATGCCGTACCCGTTACCGGCGGTGTTCCCGTGCATGCCGCCCCATCCCTGGGCGAATCCGGTGCCCAGAAAAAACGGCGTGGCCAGTGCGCCTGCGATTATCAGTATAAGTGCTGTGCGTTTCATTTGAAGCCTCCGTGTGTTTGGTTCATTGCTCATTTTTCTTTCTTTCACTAATCACAGACGAACCAGATCGGAAAGTGTTATGGGGGGAAAGACAGTGTGAGAGTGTTCCCCAACGGGATCCCTTCGGGGCAGGTGTTAAAGTGTTCGAGTCAAACCGACGGAGTCGTTGGTCGTAACCGCTTTCGCGGTAAATGTTGGTGGTTCGTTGTGTGTGGTTCGTCGCCAAAAAAATGATAAATAAATGAGGAGTAAATGAGTAATGATAATGCTCTGTCACAGTAAAGCGTCGTTACCGGAACACCGGAACACTTGAACACTGTTGTTTTCGGTTACTGTCGTTCCATCATTCCGTTCATATGTCCACTGCCCTGCCCCTGATGCATGGGCATGTCGCCGTCCATCATGCGCTGCATCATCTGCTGCATCCGGCCGCGGCGCTGGCCGCAGATTTCGATGGCCCGATCCACGGTTTGTCGCGCCTGTCTCCGGACGCGCGGTTGGAGGTGCTGCAGGAACTCGTGCTGGGTTTCGTTCAGATGTTGGGCCTTGGTTCGCAGAAACGAGAGCGTATCGCCGGTTGCCATCGCACGTTCGATCGCGTTCCCGGCGTCGGCCAGCATGGCCTGAATCAGTGGCTCGTTGACTTCCCCGGTTTCCCGGTAGACCTGCGACAGTTCCTCCAGCCGTTTTTCGGAGAAGGTTAACCGCAGTTCGGCTGCATCCTCTTCGTTGAACGTGAACGCTATTTGAATGGACTCTGTCAGTTGTTTGATCGGATACAGGAGGTCACCGGGGACGCTGTCCGCCGAGGCGGTGGAGAGCCCGATAAAGAGCACAACAACCACCAGCACAGCACTGACGGTTCGCCGCACCCACGGCTGCCGCACGAATGCCGGCAGAAAGAGGCCGGAGGTGTCCGGCTCCTGCTGCTGTTGTCCAGCCCGTTGACCGATCTCGAAGAGCGCATTATTGATGGTCTCCGCCGACGGTTCCGGGGCCTCCAACTCGCCAAGGTGCTCTGACATCTCCAGCATCGGCCGCAATTCATCGGCATATTCTGGAAACTGATTGACCAGATCATCGATGGATTGCCCGGTACGCATCTCGTCGATGCAGTAGTCCAGGATGGTGTTGAATTCATTATTCATAGTGTGAGAGTGTTCCAGTGTTCATGTGTTCAAGTATCCGGGTTTTCTTTTCTTAATCTTAATCCTAATCTTACTCGGTTTTTGTTCGTTGTATGTCGTTCGTTGTATGTTGAAATTTTTACAGTGCTTTTCACTTGGTGTTAATATTGTTTTCTCTGCGTCCTTTGCGTCTCTGCGGTAATTACAGTTATTTCGATGTTCAATATTTTGTTTTTCATCTGTGGTTATCTGCTTCATCAGCGTCATCTGCGTGCTATTCTTTTTCCGGGATCATCTTCCGAAGCTGGTTCAGCGCCCGGTACTGGAGCTGTCGCACTGCCGTCGGCGACTTGTCCAGTTGGTCCGCTACCTCATTCGCCTGGTAGCCCTCGATGAACCGCAGGATTATCACGTCCTGCTGATCTTCGGTCAGTTGGTTGATGCCTTTCTGCAGCTCCTTCCGCATAAACATCTTGTCTATCGGTTTCCCTTCACTCTCGAAGTATTCGATGGTTTCCCCGACGTCGCTGGTGTCGCTGCGGACATCCTGCTTGCGGTAGTAATCCACGATCCGGTTCTTGGCGATCTGGTAGAGCCACGCCAGGAACGAACCGCGTTGCTGCTCCAGCGAATCCAGCATCCGGACAAAGACATCATTGGTCAAATCCTCCGCGTCTTCCTTCTGGTTCACCCGGTAATAGATATACCGGTAGATTTTCGTGTAGGACAATGAAATCAACCGCGACTGCGCTCCATCTGTCCCTCGCTTCGCCTCATCTACCAGCGCGCTCAGGGCCTCGTTGGACAGATCGTCGACGGTCTGGTTCATTGTCTCACCTGTACAGACGGATTACTGTGGAATGTGTTATGGGGGAAAATAGAAATATGAAAGTTTTGCAATTTTCCCATATCTCATTGGATAATTTAAATATAGAGATAAAATTGCAGAAAACACACCAAGCGGGGCGACTACCTCTATTCAGCCAGGCTCTGTTAATTCCTTTAATCTGGAGGTTCTCTAACTCAAATTGTCACTTCTGGCCGGATATTATCCTAAACTTTCGAGGTATGGTCGCCCCATCGGCACAAAATTCGAAAATAACCGACTATTCCATAACTGCTTCCGAGGATGCATTAGCGAACCGAATCGCCTTGGGAAAGAGGATGTTATTCTCCAGGTGAATATGTTCTTTGGTTTTAGCGGCGAATTCCTGCAACGAGGCGTACAGTCCCCGGTAAGTATTGCAGGCACCCTGCGGAGGCGTAAACCCGCTGCTGAGACTTTTGAGCTTCGCCAGACTGTCTCCGACGACATTGTGATCGTCCTCCAGCTCTGCAATAAATTTTTCTGCCGAATCAAATGTGGGAGATTTTGCTTTGGATCCCTCACCGTCAGCACTGCTAAGCCGCTTTATGTATGGAAACAGCACCAGTTCCTCGCGCTGCATATGGGTAATCATATTCCCGCCCGTTTCAAGCCAGATTTCAGCGATTTCCCGGGTCTCCGGATGCCGGTCACCATGAACCCGAGCCACCTTTTCCGCGAAGGCATTCAGCTGTGGAATAACTTGCCTGGCATAGGCGTGGTGCTGATTTACGATATAATCGGCCAGGAAGTCGGGAGCCCATTCGTTATAATTTTCCGTCACCCCGCCTGAGTCATGAATTTGCTCCAAATCCCCAACGACAGTCTGAACATTTACATTTTTCTCTTCGCAAGCCTCACGCAGCGGTTTGTTTCCGCCACAACAAAAATCGATGCGGTGTCGCTGGAACACTTCAGCGGTACGATAATCGTCGGCGACGATCTCTCCGACTGTTCGTTTTTCTAACGCCGTATTACCCTGTTCCTTCTCTATTGTATACATAATTACCTCGTGTTATCGTTTACTCGTTTAACAGCAAGAGACAGTGTTGTCTCCCTTTCTGTTTCAATTTGCATTGTTTATTGAATTTCTTAAATCAGATAAATATATCTGATTTAAGAACCCCTGTCAACTAATTTCGCAGGGAAGGGTAGGGCTACCTAATCCCTGAAGTTGAGCGAGGCGTCCATCCGATCGAACAGGGCCTGCAGGTGATCCAGAAAGTCCCGAACTGTTTCCGGATCCGCCTGCGGGATATCGCGTTCACCGTGGAGCAAACCGCCGAACTGAACCAGTAATGCTTCGTATTTTGGGTCTGTGAGTCCTGACCGGATGAAAACATCCGTGAATTTTCCCAGCACTTCTACCGGATCTTGTTTCTCCTTTCCCCGGGTCAACAGTAGCCCACCTGCGCCGGCAACCACCGATTTCATCAGGAAGTCCTGCTGCTCTTCGGAACCGTCCCGTGCTCTGGTGGCTCTCCGCCACAGCTTTTCCGATCGCTTCAGTTCGGCGGCGACCATCTCGATGACGCCAGCGCCGCATTCGCCTTCACCGCGATCTGCCAGGGAAAAGTCCTCCAGCAGTCCCCAATCCCGATAAAACTTGGGATCGGCTGAATAGTCTGGGACATCCTGAAATTCAGGAAGTCGCTTCAGTGCGTACTGCTCGCCGCGCCGCTGCCAGTACTCGGAAAAGCCAATTTCGCCGAATCCGTTCTCCTGGTAATCACGCAGGAGCGTAACTACGAACTCCGGGACATTCTTTGCCGGTATCGAGTCGTGTATTTCCGACAGAGTAGTTCCATCAGAATTCCGTTCTGCGCCGGCTACCAGGTGGTACATGGGATAGCTCTGTCCATCTTGCCGACGGGCGCCGCCGAAGAATCCCAGGTCGGCGATGGAGTGCTGGCCGCAGTTGTTCGGGCATCCACTGATGTGGATTTTCAGTGACGAAAAAATATTAGTATCGAGATCGGACGCTTCAGCCTCATCGCTAATGGCCGCCATCAGATCCTGGGAGCGGCAGAGTCCTAGCCGGCAGGTGGCGGCGCCCTTGCAGGCGATCATCCACGGAGCAGCTGAATCTCCGGTCAGTTCACCGTCAGATTTGGATAGTTGTCGATAGACTTCCCCAAGAAACTCATCCGGAATCCACGGCAGGAACAGATTCTGGCGCTGATCGGTCCGGAGCTCACCGCTTCCGTATCGTTCTGCCAGATCCGCCAGGCGGATTGCATCCCCGGAAGAAATATCGCCACGAATGAGCATGATTTCCGCCCGGGAATATCCGTCCTGTCGCTGGGGATGGACAACTCGTTCTTTCCACTGATGGAATTTGCCTTCTGTCGGTTCTCCACCGGTAATTCCGTTGCTCTCGGATGGTAACCTTTCAGACAAATCCGGCACACTCAAGTCGGGGATTCCATCTATGCGGGCCTGTTCCCACTCCTTCTCAAGCTCCTGCTGGAATGCTTCGACGCCCAGCCGTTCCACGGCGTATCGAAGCCGCGCCCGGTGACGGTTCCGCCGGTCGCCGTGCCGGTCGAACAGGCGTTTCACCGCTTCCACAATCCGGAGAACCTCGGACGCCGGCACAAAGTCACGGAAAAGGTCAGCGGATCGGGAGTTGGCGCCAAGTCCGCCGCCGACGAATACCCGGAAACCGCGCTGACCGTCCTGCTCACGTGCGATAAAGCCTAAATCGTTGATGCCGGCCAGGGCGCAATCTTCCCCGCAGCCGGAAAATGCAATTTTCAACTTCCGGGGCATGTGATACGAGCTGTCGAACTGCAGGAAGTAGTTGGTCACCGCCACTGCGTATGGCCGTGGATCGAAGACCTCGTCCGCAGTTAAGCCACCGTGGGCGCAGGAGGTAACATTACGGATAGTATTGCCACCGCCTCCGGCCGGGGTCAGTCCGACCTCCAGCAATTTGTCCAGCACTTCAGGTGTCTCCCGAATGTACACCTCGTGGAGCTGGACGTCCTGCCTGGTGGTGAGGTGCAGTTTGCCGCTCCCATAATTCCGGCTGAGTCCGGCCAGTCGTCTTAACTGAGGCGCGGTGAGTGTGGCGCCGGCGACGCGCACACGCACCATATACAATCCGTCCTGACGCTGACCGTAAATACCTCTCGGTACCCGGCGGGATTTGAACATCTCCTCAGAAAGGTCACCAGCCAAATACGCCGTAACATCTTTGGAATGCTGCTCGGTTTCTCTGTACACTCGTTCCGGTATGTGGTATATGCCTGTCATTTGTTGTTCCTTTTCTGTGCGATAAATTTTCGGGAAAAGTATTCTTCCTGACACATGCCTTGTTACAAATCAGGCTGACCGCAACCTGCCGGTTTCACAGATATCGCGGCCACTAACGAATCGGTCCTCTGTTCGGACTTATTTAGCCAGCGATGTCAGGATAAAGTGTTAAACGAAAGAAGTTATTTACAGCAACAACATCGGGAAGAAAGAACGGAAGGATGAGATGAGAGAATATGGCGGGATGGGTACTTAGCCATCCAATTGTAAAGACCATCGTTTGGGGCAATCATTCTTTTGCTCCGTTCGTTAATAAGATAATTCGCTCTTATTATAACAGGAGTGGAGAGTGTTTCCAAACGGAAATATTTTTTTACGAATCCAGTTTGTGGACGCGATTTATCGCGTTCGGGTATTTTTCATCACCGTTATACATCCTGTCGACTTATTCAATGATAATTCGGGGCTACGTATTTTCAAATGGCGGAATATCAGGATCCGCCCCATCCGGCAGTTCCAGCCGGGCCTCCCATCCGTCGTATGTGCCACTAAATTCCTCCGCCAACTGTTCGCAGAACTCAATGACGCCGTCCAGAATAAGTTCGTCCGGCACATGCGGACAGTATAGCAGACAGAGCCAACTGTCATGGGGAGAATTTTCAATGGGCGGAGCAATCTCGGGGTGCAGACCACTCGATTTCGCTTTAACCGCCGCCCGGCTTGCCAGATCTTCGGAAGGGTAATAGAGCCAGAAGGTCATTTCGTGTTTCCGGTTGACGTCGGAGCCGAACCGCCGGAGCTGCTCCAGGATCTCCTCCCCGGAATGGGGATGGGCGATTTTGTTCTTTTCGCTTTTCCTGCCCATCAAATAATACTTTGACTCAATCTTTCACCCTTAAAGGGCTCTCTGGTTTGGATCTGGTTTTTTTCCCAGGGCGTCACCCTAGGCTAACATCGACCGCCCCTGCGGGGCAAAACAACAATAACACTCTAACACAAGAACACAGTTTCTACTGAACAACCGCTAAAGCGGTTACTACCAACTGGTCCGTCAGTCTGTCCCAACCACTAAACTTCGGCGTTCCAGCAGCACCACATCCCGCCATTCGCCGTCCAGCTTGCCGAGCTTTTCCCGGGTGCCGAATTCCCGGAATCCGTGTTTCTTGTGGAGGCGAATACTCGCTCTATTCTCCGGGAAGATACCCGCCTGGAGCGTCCAGATGCCGGCGGACTCGGATTCCGTAATTAATTTCTCCATCAGCCGGCTGCCGATCCCCTTTCCCTGGTAATTCGGGTCCACGTAAATACTTACCTCACTTACCCCGGCGTACACGCACCGGTCAGAGATATCTGACAGTGCCGCCCATCCGACAATATCACCGTCGATTTTTGCCACAAGCCGGCAGTCTTCACGGTGCGTTTTGTCCCACTCCTCCCAGCCAGAGCTCTCCTGTTCGAAAGTGGCGTTTCCTGTCTTGATGCCCTGCAGATAAATGCGTTCAACGTCCGGCCAGTCCTCGGGCGCCATTTTTTGAATTTTCATTGTAAGCAATCCTCCATGGAATTGAGTGTCTACTGTTTAAAGGCTGGGCAAAGTTTTAAACGATCATTTACTAAGAGGATTCTTAAATAAACAACACGACGGCCGTTACCACAACCGCAGCTCCGAACGACCATGCGAACGCCTTCCGGGACTTGGTACGAATGCGCTTACTCTTCTCCTGATCGGAAATCGGATCGCCGATGGTGGTCATCCAGCCCTCTAGCTTTTCCTGTCCCAACTCGGCTTTCAACGGACAGGTCCCCGTGCGATAGTCGAAGTAAAACCGGACAGCCTGATAGGTGAGAATAAACAGGATACCGCCCCAGATTCCCGTCAGATTGTTTCGCGCCATCATTACGGCCATTACTACCACCACAATACCCATGAGGATGCCGAGGACTAATCTTACCTTTTGTTCCTTTACGCCGATATTTATGTACTCATTTTTTGCCATTGGATTGCTCCTTTTTTATTCGCAGGAATTGTGGAGAATCATCCCGGAGGGCGAGTACTCAGGCGAGACCGGGATGATTGCTACTTAATATAAAAAAATATTGAATTTATCTGGAGGTAATCTCACGCGGTGCAATACTCACTAAGTGCCTCAGGGGCATCCCAATGGAAACCGGATTTTCAGATGCATTTCGTCGATGATAAAATCCAGAATACTAAGCGCTTCCGGATGATACTTTCGCCCGTCATGCATCACCACAATATCGCCGGGCCGGAGATAGGCTCGTAGCTGAGCACATGTTTCCTCCAAAGATTGCGGGCGGTAGTCGGCCGTATTATGCGTCCACATAACCGGCGTCATACCTAATTCCCGAATCCACTTTTGTTGCCACGGAAAGATGCGACCATAGGGCGGCCGGCATATCTTGACAGGTGAATCAGCTCTCGTGGAAATTAATTCACCGGACTGGCGTAAGTCCGACTGAAACCCGGATTTGTGACTGAAAAGGTAAGAACGGTGATGAAGGAAATGGGTGCCAACAATATGTCCTTCCGCAGTCATTTGCCGGACCAGAGGTTCATGGCCGGACAAGTTTTCCGGCATCAGGAAAAATGCGAACTGCGCCTCTCGTTGCGTCGCCCAGTCCAGAAGTTGCCGGGTAATTCGTCCCGGACCGTCATCAAAGGTCACCGCCACGGATTCCTGAGCGTCGGAACGCCACAAGCTCTGCGTGTACATCCTCCGGATCCAAGCCGGCGGCCTGATTATGGGATTTCTGAATTTCATCTCTGGCGCCCTACGGTTTGTGAGGGCACAGTGCGCCGCTGGATCCCAAAATTCCGCCTTCCGTCTGGCAAAAAGAAAAAACCGACCCCGGCGGGAATCAATACGTTCACCGCAAAGATAATCATGGAGGCCTGAAGTGTGGGAGCAGCAGCCACCCCGACTGCGGAAAAGAACAGAATACGGAAGCCTTCGTGCACGCCAAGGTTTCCAAGCGTTAATGGCAGGAGCGTCGACGCCAGATACGAGCCTTCGAAGGCGAAGAATGTCTGCCAGAAGGGTGCAGGAGTATATGCTCTCAGAAAACAGTACAGTTCCAGAAAGATGCCTACATTAATCGCCACTGAGACGGCCACCAGTTTCCAGCTGGTACCAGGACCGAGTCGTTGCAGGTATTCGCTAAAGGTACTGAGTTTCCTGCTGATGGAATCCGGCAGATATCGACTCAGGTAGCGTAATGAGGCAGCCAAAATTCTGGGCCTCAACAGAAAAACTATCCCAGCGATTATCAGAGCCGCCATTAAACCAACAAACAAATAATTCCAACTGCCTGAGAGGGAAAGTACATCCATTCCCAACACCAGTATCCCGATACTCCCTAGGAAAAGGCTGGTGAGATTTGCATATAATTTATCAATGACACTGGCGCCGGATACCCGCCAAAACTCTTCCCTGGGAAAAAAGATACCTCTGGCAAGTTCCCCCAAACTGCCCGGAGTAATCAACCCAAGGCTAATGCCCCCGAACAGCGAGCGCCAAATCTGGCGGGGTGTTGCCGACAATATAAATATTGTATTCAGCGTAAATCGCCACCGGACGTAAAACAGAAAAAAATGGAGTAATACACCGAAAAGCCCGAGACCGATCCAGCGCAGATCGGCATCAAGAAATCCCGCCCAGAGATTTTCCTCTTTTCGGACGAAATTTATGATGATTGCGAGGAGGATGATTCCGACTACCAACTTCAGAATCCACCAAAACCACCTCCGGCCACTCCGGACTGCCGTCGCAGTTTCCGGCGTCTTACTTTTACCGGAAGTTTGCTCAGCCTGCCCCTCAATATTTTCTTTCATGTCTTTCATCGTCCGGTGTTACTTTGAACCATGTGCCTTATGATCATTTTGGGGAAAGTAATATATTCCGATGCAATTATGAAGTGGGGACATCCCGGATCAGATATTTGGTATTCATCCTGGATGCACCTATTTTATTGTCTTTTCTAACCTCCCGGGAGACACAATGAGCGAATCCAAACCTTTATCGAGACGACTGTTCTTCCTGATCCACGGCGTTTTGCTACTCGGACTCGGCGCCGGTATCTACACCTACGATCTCAGATGGGGTGTGGTATTCACGCTCTGGTCACTGGGTACCGCACTCGGTGATGACATCCAGGATACCATCATGTTCCGCTCGGAAGCATGGCTCACTCGGATGCTGAAACGCCGGGGTATTAGGCTGGAGATGCGAATACCGCCCGGGATTGGCCCGGAGCCGTTTCGCAGCTGGATCGACTGGATTGCAATCACATTTGGCGACGCCTGGCACGTAGCGAAATTCACCAAGCATACGCTCTGGTTCTCCGCGGCAGTAGTCGCCCTGGATCCCGGTTTCTGGACGGGAATTGTCCTTGTAATTCTGGGCCATGTTATTTTTGGCCTGACCCACGAAATATTTTTTGGTAAAATTTGGTCAGGTAAAGATTATGCACAACGAAAAAATGTGAATGCTGATTAAGGCAAGTTCAAATTATCCCCATTCAAACAAAAAACTAGTTGCCCTTTCCGCGCAGTACTTTCACCGTCCGGGCCAACGCATTCCCGGGGTTGAGTTCAACCTCCTGGAGCACCGTAAAGCGCGAATCGAGTATGTTCCAAATACGTCCCGTTCCGTGAGACTTCCACATTGACACAATGATTACTCCATCTTCAAGAAGGTAGGAGGCGTAGCGCTCGGCTATCTCTTCCGGATTCTTAAAATAATACAATACTTCATTGAAGAGAATAGCATCAAATTGTTGCTCAGGTACATATTCATTCGCTGCGGAGACTTTGAAGGAAGTGGCGGCGTTTTCTCTCTCCTCTGCTTTCCTGATTGCCGCATCGGAAATATCGATTCCCACGTATGTACTGTAGCCGTAGCGAGCCAAAGTTGGTTGCAAAATGCCTTCACCGCATCCGACATCTAACACGCTACCATCAGGCGCATACCAATGAACGAATTCGGCAATTACCGCGTAGTGCGCTGATTGTTCCGGACTGCAGAGATATTCCCATTCTCCCTCACGGTATTGTTCATTCCATTGTTTCCGGGATACCCGAAAGTATCGAAACGGCTGGAAGCGCAAAAGGCTCTTCAGTCTTGACTTTATGCGGGTAATCCAGCCAACGCGTTGTTCATGGTTCCGTAACTTATTCATAGTCTGATTCCTTACCAGCGAATCTTACCGAACAATCCCAGCGGACTAATGAAAAGTTCTTTGAACACATTATAGAACTCCCATACCGGTAGAATAGCCAGTATCCGAAATTCTCGGACAGGCTTCAGGATCAAATATCCAGCGGTCGTATCTAGCAAGAATTTCACCAGAAAAGCCCAAAGAGCAACCGGGAAGAGCATCCGAGTCCAGACCATGGCAAGGGCTCCGGCGATAATCAGTATATTGGCAACGTTATACGCAAGATATCCAACCTGTACATTTCGGTTAAAATGCTTCGAAGCATCAATATGTCTGCGTCTGCGTCTGTAGATATCCCCGAGATTGTCCGGAATATCCTCCTGTACTACCGTTTCCGGTAAGGTAGAAAACCGGAAGCCGTACCTTGTTTTGCGTTTCGCCTTTTGGAGGAACAGATCATCATCGCCGGACAGGACTTGTTGAATCCCTACCCCCTGAAATCCGTTTACTTCCTCATACACTGAGCGTCGATAAGCGAAGTTCCCGCCCCGGCAGGCTATTCCGCGATTCCAGCCGGTGGTGCCCGCTCCGATTATACTAGTAACTACCCCATCTATTCCCGCAAGATAACTCGCTGGTCCACCTACGGGTTTTGTATAGACAATTCCCGCAACAAACCCTGTATCTTCAGTGAAATGGGACACCATTCCGGTAATCCAATCCTTACCGGACCGGCAGTCGGCATCTGTAGTTAAAATGATTTCTCCGGTGCTTTCTTCAATTCCACGGCTCAGCGCATACTTTTTCGGACTGTATCCATCCGGCACATGATCGATTGTAATTATTTGAACGCGATCATCATGCTCGCGGAACGTCTCTGCGATCTCACGGGTCTCATCTATGGATCGATCGACTACAATAACTAATTCGGTTAACTCCTCCGGGTAATCCTGGGCGAGTAATGCCTGTAAACATTTACCAATCTCTGCTTCTTCATTGTGTGCCGGCACAATAACAGACACGCTCGGCTGCGCCTGCGCTTTCGTATTTTTGGTCCGCAGAACTCCCGTAATTATAAAAAGCAAAAATCCGGTATACACTGCTCCGGCCGCTCCCACAATCCACTGGGATACTATGGAAATGTCAATATTCTGGAGGAATGCCATCTCTGGAAACTCATGTCCCGAATTCAGGCTAAAGGGTCAGTATAAAGTAGCTCGGTGAATTATACGATTCGGATTGGCGGGAATCAATAATGCGATTTAAACCGCCCTGCAGTTTTATTCTTTACCCCTATTAAGTTATCGGGGTGGTCTGGCCAGGTTTACAGGTTGCAATCAGTAGTGAGGACAAATAACTTTCCCAGTGTGTTTTTTTGATACATTTTTCTGTCTATAGCATGCATCTGCCGGATCATAATGTGCGTCAAAACAAATATTCGTTTTATAATTGTGGAAATCAATAGGGGTATTTGATAAATGTTTCTTATTATTGCATTCGATAATTTGTTTGCGTCAAACAAAAAGGAGTCCTCCCGAAGGTGACCGTACTGTTTCTGGCCCTGGCGATTTTTTACGTGCTGAATGCTATCTATTATATGATGGGTGTTCGAAAAGCTGTCCGCCTAAACGGTAAGATGCATGGAACCGCCTCGCTGCCATCTGTCAGCGTCATAGTACCCGCCCGGAATGAAGAGTCCAATCTGATTACTTGCATCGATCATTTACTCATGCAGGATTATCCCTCGGAGCTGTACGAAATCATTTTAGTGAATGATCGCTCCAGCGATCAGACCAGCCAAATTATTTCCGGATATGCAGAGAAGCATCCCAACGTCACCGCCATGAATGTCGTCCCGAGTCAAACCGGCTCCGCGGATAAAAAGGGTGCCATTGCGCTGGGTGTAGAAGCCAGCCGGGGAGACATCCTGATGACGACGGATGCCGATACCCGGAATAATCCGGATTGGGTCCGGGAAATGGCATCCTCCTTTGAACCAGGTACGGGCGTGGTTTTCGGGATGACGGTTTTCCAGGGAAACGGTCATCCGCTGGATCATTATCAGGCACTGGACACCGGCACACTGAATCTCGTCTCCGCAGCAATGGCCGCCAACGGAACCGCTGTGACCTGCTCCGGAGCGAATATGGCCTTCCGGCGCCAGGCGTACGAAGATGCCAACGGGTATAACGGCCATCTTCACATCCGGGCCGGAACTGATGATCTCCTGCTCCAGCGAATCGATAAATACACAAAGTGGCTGATTAAACCGTTGGTTACACCGAAAAGCTTTGTCTATACTGCACCGGTGGACAACCTCCGGGGGATGATAAACCAGCGGGCTCGCTGGGCCTCAACAGGAATTGTCTACCCCAAACGTTGGATTCGTGGGTATTTGGTGCTACTCTACCTTTCACTGGTAGCATTTGTGGCCGCGCCGTTTTTGGTCTCCTGGCCGGTCGCCGCAGCCATCTGGGGAGTGAAGCTGATTGCCGATCTGCTCATGGCCAAACAGATTACCCGTACTCTGCAAGATAAATCTCTCTGGCGAGGATTTCTCTCTGTGTTCTTCGGTCAGCCGGTGATCGTCACCGTTGCAGGACTCCTGGGCACCCTGGGCAAATTTACCTGGAAATGAGAATCCTGCAATAATGGGATAAAGTTTTCCCAACCAGGTTCAGTCCTACTTATAATATTTTTGTGTCAGTAATATTAGTGGTGTTACTGGTTAGCCCTGACAATCACGGCAAAAATTTTATTGAGACCGTCGCACGCAATGCCAAATTGAACGTAGCAAAATTTACAGATCGACAGCGGACAGTTGAGCACCTGGTTTACTCCGGAACCTAAATATGCCTATAAACGCTCAAATATCTTGATTTATTTAATATTTGCCGTAATATGGAGCCCTCCGGCTTTACAGCCGGGGTTCCCGCTTTGACTCCGTCACTGAGCGGAGTCTGGGCGGAATCCCGCCCAAAAAACCATTCATCAGTCCCGCCGTGACGGAATGGTTTTCTGGATGGCGGGATAAAACCTAATTAATTATTACATCGTTGATGGAGGACCCACACTTGTAGGGTCGATACTACTTTCTGGCTGGAGGCACTTAATGAGTTATACTATATATGTATCCGAAAATGGCCAATACATCATCCTCACTGTTCAGGGTACGATGACAAGGGAGCTGGGAATGGAGCAGAATATGAAAGCCCACGCTCTTGGTCGGAAGGAAGGGATTCATCGCTATTTAGTGGATGTCCGGGAGGCCAGAAACGAAGATCCGGTCCTGAAATCATATAAATTCGCCCACAAGGATATGCTGGACAATCCGACTATAGATGAATCGGCTGTCGTTGCACTGCTAACTCATCCGGATGACGATTCTCACGATTTCATCGAAACCGTCTCCCGCAACGCAGGCTTCAACGTAACAAAATTTACCAGTGAAAAAGAGGCAGTAGATTACTTACTCAATCACGATTCCGATTCATAAGTAACTCCGGGGAACCCGGTTGCCCACTCATCGTACTATTCCGGAGATGCCGCCTCCTGGAGTTGTTTATAGAATTCCACGTGGGTCTCCTGGATAAACTGACTGATCTCCTCCTCCGGCACATTCAGATGGGTCAATGCCTGTCGGGTCATCTCCAGGCTGGCTTCAAACTCCGGTTGCACGACTTCGAATATCCCTTGCTTTTGGAGGTATTGCAAGTGCTCCAGCGTATCAGCACGCGCCACGATATCCACGTCGGGATTCAGGACAGTGGCATGCGCAACGATACTGTTGATCTCAATCGCCGCAGGCATAGTGGCAATCAAAAGTGCGGCGTCGCGAAGTCCCGCGGCCTCAAGTACAACTGACTCTGAGGCATCACCGTACATGACTGACAGCCCATCTTTACGCATTCGGTCTGCGCGGTTGATGTCGAACTCAATTATCACAAACTGTAACCCCAGTTTCCGCAAAATTCGGCCGATATTTTCGCCAATGTGGCCGCCCCCGGCAATGATCACATGATCGGTAAATTCCCCCTCCGGCAAATCGAATTGGTACGCGGGTTCTGACGATTGAAACCGCTGCAGTATCCGGTACATCGGCGAGACCAGCTGTGAGACAAATGGCGTAAAAAACATCGAGATAATCGCTGTAGACAGCACGAGCGAGTAGAGATCCTGGTCGATTGAGCCGGTTTGAAGTCCAACCCGGGCAAGGACAAAAGAGAACTCTCCAATCTGCGCCAACCCAAATCCCACGGCAAGCGGTACGACCCGGCGATACCCAAACGCCCAGCTCACGGTACCGAAAATCAGGCTTTTCATTCCCATGGCCAGAAAGAGTAATAACAGCACGCTGTCGATGTTGGCCATGAGAAACCGGGGATCGAGCAGCATGCCCACCGAGGTAAAAAACAGGAGACCGAAGAGGTCCCGGAGCGGAATAATATCGGATAGCGCCTGGTGACTGTATTCTGATTCGCTGATCACCAGTCCGGCTACGAAGGCGCCGAGTGCAAAGGAGAGCCCGAACCGGTATGTCCCATAGCCTACACCGAGTCCAATGGCAGTGATGGTCAGCAGAAACAGTTCCCGGGATTCCCAGCGGACAACCCGCCGCAAAATTACTGGAATGAGCTTCGTGCCAAGAAAAATCATGCCCAGGAGAAACAGCCCTGCCTTGAGCGCCGCAAAGCCAATAGTAGCTAGTCCTCCCTGCGGGTCATGGAGCTGCGGTAAAATGATAATCATCGGAACAATTGCCAGATCCTGAACCAGCAGCATCCCGATCATCACCCGGCTGGAGAGGGTACCCATATATCCCTGACTCATCAGCGTTTTGAGCACGACCATGGTACTTGACAGGGAGAGCAATGCGCCCAGCCATATAGACGCGTGCCAGTCCAACCCGATAACCCGACCTACACCATATCCAAACGCGATAGTCAGCAGGATCTGAATCGGGGTACCGGCCAGAGCAATTGAGCGTACTGGTTTAAGTTCCTTCAACGAGAATTCCAGCCCCAGAGCGAACAGCAGGAGTGCGACGCCTATCTCTGCGAGCATCTCGATTTCGTGAATATTGGTAATGGTGAACAGGCCGGTATACGGACCGATAATAATACCTGCAAGAATGTATCCCAGCACAAACGGCTGCTTCAAAAGCCGCATCAGGATGCCGCCGAAAAACCCGGCAATCACAATAATGACTATGTCTCCAGCGATACCCATAGGGAGCAGTTCCTTTCTCTTGGTGCGATTTTGATTCCCCTGTCTAACATCGAACGGTGTCAGCGAATAGTATACTATAAAGAATTCTTTGGTGCTAAATCCGTTTCCTTAATCCGCTGAATTCGGTTTTGTAGAGTCCCGCGATCAGCTTGCCGGATCGCCACCAAGCTTTCACGCGATAAACTTCTAGAGATGTTGGTGAGATGATGAATGGTTTGATGCTTTCAAAGACTCGACAGGAGGTACAGGCTTTACCGGATTACAAACAAAAAATTGCCAAAAGCGTAACCTAAATCTGTCCCGGGATTATTTTTATCCTGTCCAACCTGTAGATCCTGTCAGATTTGCCATGAGGAAGTGATTCCAATCTAGTGCAATTGAAAATCATTAAGATTGCTGAAAATACCCAAAAGGTTCAATAGTCGTTTTTTTTATTAGTGAGAATTTTCATCACATTTCTTTGAAAATATCGGAATAGACAGTAATCGCTCCTTAATTTCTCCGACTGCACAATTTCTTTGTAAAATTTCTCAAATACTGAAAAAATGTTCACTTATTCATCGAAGTACAGTTGCGTTTTACCGCTTCCTTTTTAACGGAATCCCTGGTATTCCCGGACAGTTTTACAGCAGATTACTCGCCAATTCCGCCAGCTCGGACCGTTCACCCTTTTCCAGATTGATGTGAGCGTAGATCTTTTGGCCCTGCATTTTATCAATAAGATAGCTGAGACCGTTGGACTGGCTGTCCAGATACGGGTGATCGATCTGATAAATATCGCCGGTGAAAATCACCTTGGTGCCCTCGCCGGCGCGGGTGATAATCGTCTTAATCTCGTGCGGGGTTAAATTTTGTGCCTCATCCACGATAAAATAGATATTCACCAGGCTCCGGCCGCGGATATACGAGAGGGGCGAGATAACCAGTTTTTCTTCCTCCAGCATCTCCTTAATGCGGCGATTCCTGGAATTGGAGTTCGGGAACTGGTTCTGGATGACACCCAGATTATCATAGAGCGGCTGCATGTACGGATCGAGTTTGGACTGGATATCCCCGGGCAGGAAGCCAATGTCTTTATTACTGAGTGGAACAATGGGGCGGGCAAGATAAATCTGCCGGTAGTTCTTCCGTCTCTCCAGCGCTGCTGCCAGCGCCAGCAAAGTTTTCCCGGTACCGGCCTTACCGGAGATACTGACCAGTGGAATGTCTGTGTTCATCAACGCGTTCAGCGCAAAGGTCTGCTCGGCATTTCGCGGAGTAATGCCGTAGACTGAGGTCTTTTCCACCCGGTGGACGTTGAGCGTAAATGGATTGTACACTCCAAGTGCTGATTTCCGGCCGTTCCGCATAATCAGATATTCGTTTGGATTGAGAGGATTCTTTACCGGCAGCGCGCTCGCCTCCACCTCGAATGGTACCTGATACATCTGTTCGATGACGTTTTCCGGCAGATTTTCCTCCACCCTGAGCCCGGTGTACAATGCAGAAATATCTTTGACCTGATCCGTCATATAATCCTGCGCCATGAGTCCCAGCGATTTGGCTTTCATCCGGAGATTCACATCTTTGGAGACCAGGATGATCTCCTTCTCCTGATGGTCCTCCGCCAACTGGTACGCCGTATTCAAAATGTGATGATCCGGTTTCCGGGGCGAAAAATTGAACTTGAGATCATCGTGGAATTCCTTCTCCAGGAAGATACTGATATTCCCCTTCTCCGGGCCGATATTTACCCCGCCGTTGAACAGATGATCACCACTCAGGGAGTCCAGTTCGCGGACAAACTCCCGGGCGTGAAAGTTTAGTGTTTCATTTCCTTTTTTGAATGAATCCAGTTCTTCCAATACCGTGATGGGAATGACAACATTGTGCTCCTGGAAGTGATAAATGCAGCCGCTATCGTGGAGGATGACGTTGGTATCCAGAACAAAGATTTTTTCTTTAGAATTCATATGCGGGTATTGTTTTGTAATTCTGAATTATAATCGCTTTTAGAGTATTGTAAGTATCGCTGGTAAAGTAATATCCCGTCGCTTCCAAATCAAAACATCAATTCTCTAATTTAAACGGATGTGGGCCTTACGGAGTTTTTACATGCTGGTTAAATCTCCATTATATCAGTGATGTATACTCCGACACATTTTAACAATACAACTGAGGATTCATTCATGAAGAATTTATCTGTTCCCAGTGATCTGCTGGTTAAGATCTACCTGCAGTCAATTCGCTCATGGCGGGAACTCCATGTCACATAACCGGGGATGAGGGAGTATCCCACCCGAAATTTTCCAGAGAACTACAACGGGAATTGGCACGGTACCAGTTGCCGAAATCGTTCCCGAATTAACCTTTAAACTGAAACCACCGAATTCTCACCGGCGCCGTACGGATTTCCAACGTAGTCGTCTGCTTCCCAGTCATTTTCCCATTCGTCGCCGTTAATCAGATACCTAAATTCATAATTCTGATCCGGATCTAAATCCAGAACAGCCTTATAGCTCCCGTTTTTTAACTTTTTCATAGGGGTTTTGGAGGGGTCCCAATCATAAAAATCTCCAACCAAAGATACAGAATTGGCATTTTCCGCGGCTTCTGCCGGTAACCGAAAGGTCACCTTACACACCGGCTTCGTTTTTAAATACTGCTTTTTCAAACTCATCCGTTTTTACCTCAACAATTTTTGTTATTCACCTTCAATATTGACAACATCCTGTTGATAGAATCACAGTTTAAACACTTCTGAACAAATTGTGAATATCTCTTGGGAACGGGAAGAGAATCATTTGGGAGAATTGCCCGGAGAATTACCAAATCCCCGGAAGATGTACACAGAGACCATTCGGATATTATTTGAATTCCGAATACCGATGCTCAACAAAATACAGCAAAAACCCTAACAATCCGACAACAGCAATCGTGATAATTAAATACATTTTTTCCCCCTATCTCTTTTGATTTGGTAAAAATTTCCGACAAAATCGCCAGTGATAACTATCACGGCAGGTGCGCCGAGATTTCCTTAATTGCAGTTGAGGTGACAATATGAGAGCACAAAATAAATCATATAAAACATTACCGAATACGCTTGAACTATTCATTCACTGTAGACTATATCCAAATTGCATTCAATCAGAAAACTGATAACTGCTCACAGACTTCTATGGCATTTTTCTAAATTTGGCATGAAAATTGGATGTATCATTGACTGTCAATCAAAGTAACACAGTAAAATGAGTAGGAAGCAACAGTAAGCCAAGCAGGAGGTACTAGTATGTTTCAGGCAATTTTAAAGATATTCTCCCGACCAAAGGTAAACGAGTACGGATACAATCCGCACAAGAAGCGGAAGTCGTTCTTTCGCCAGGATAATCCATGGCTATATGTCTTCGTTCTTGTAGTTGGCCTCACGCTGAGTTACGCACTGGTGAGCGTATCAATGATGTAAAACATGGAACCCATATAACTTATAAATAGTTACATACTATTCATTTATGAATATTAAACTCATGTTATACAAACATTCCAACCAATGCCGAATTCTTACTTATTCAGGAACTGGTGGCATAGTATTTGAATTTATCAAAGAGTCTAAGCTTATATCAATCATCGAAACGAGGCAGAATCTGTTTTGGAATTATTTTACAACTTATTCAACCGGAAAAAAGTTAACGAATATGGCTATAAGCCGCATAACAAGGATAAACCGTTTTTCCGTCAGGATAACCCCTGGGTATATCTTGTCGTTTTTATTATCGGCTTGGGGCTGAGTTACGCACTCGTTAGTATTTCAATGATGTAACTAGGAAGCAGTAGCTTGCTCAGGCGATGCTGTAAATTTTATATTACGCATGTAAACCTCATTTAACGCTCTAAAAAAATTTTATCCTTTAAAGAGGGTTGCGACTGCATTTCCGGACAGCTATATTTCCCTCCGTTTAATGTGCAGACGATCTCAGGAATTATAGATGTCCCGAATAATTGCTTTCTTACTCCTCACGCTCCCGAGCTTGCTCGGTGCCCAATCTTATCTCTGGCCAACAGATGCCAGCCCCTATTTAACCTCAAGTTTTGGCGAATACCGGAGCCGACATTTTCACGCCGGCCTCGACATTAAGTCATGGAACACGGCCGGGTATAAGGTTTTTGCCGTCGATGATGGCTACCTTTGGCGTATTCGAACGTCCAACACCGGATACGGAAAAGTTCTGTATCAAAAGTTGTCCGACGGCCGGATCGCGGTGTATGCTCATCTGGACAGATTCGAGGGTTTTATTGAAGATGCCGTATATCAACGCCAAATGGAAACGGGATCTTATAATACCGATTTCTTCCCGCAATCTGACCGGTTTCCCGTAAAAAAGGGTGATATTATTGCCTATACCGGCAATACCGGGACGCGGTATCCACACCTTCACTTTGAGATCCGGAGTGCGGATAATGAACCAATAAACCCTCTGAGCCTGGGCCTCTCCATTGAGGATGCTATCGCCCCGACGCCTCAGCAAATTGTTGTCACTCCCCTGGAGAACGAGGCAACCGTCAACGGGACACCATTTATTCAGATGCCCCGGCTCAAGCAGATCGACAATACCCGCTACCTCACAGAGAAAGTCACCGTCTCCGGCACATTTGGCTTGGAGATCCAGGCCTACGATGGCGTCAGCGCTGTCTATAATAAATACAGCATTTACTCGGCAGAAGTCCTCAAGAATGATTCCCTTCTCTTCCGATTCCAGTACGATCAGTTCAGTTTCAACGTCTCCCCCCTGATTATGATCGAACGAAACTACGCCCTGGACAGGGAGGATATCGGCCGGTTTCAGCGATTATACAAAACGGAATATACTCAAAGATTACCTTTCTATCGGGATGAGCTAGACGGACACCTCCAATTGCCTCCAGGCGACCACCGGCTGACGCTCAAACTCAGAGATTTTAATGGCAATGAATCAACCGTGGAAATTCCGGTCACAGTCATTCCCAGAGATAACTACACCGTCTGGTGGAAGCCGATTGACGGCGGGATCCAGGCAAGAATTTTTCCGGCCGATCCGGGTTTGCTCCCTGCAGTCAAGTTACACCAGGTCACCGAGGATGGCCATTTAGCATCGCTTGAAACAGATACTACGTCCTTCATGAATGACACGTTGAGAATAAATGCTGTCCCCGCGAATGAAGGCAACCCAGCTGTCCTCCGGATTGAGAATCCTACACCAGGCAAAGATATGTTATACCCGTTCGCTCCCCGTGCCGATACCACGGCAATTCCGCATACACTTGACTGGATTTACACGCCCAGAGGGATGATAGTCCGGGTCAAAACATTTCAACCGTTGTTCGAACCATTGGAGCTAAACATTATCACTCAGAAATCCGATACCACTATCAAATTCCTGACAGCCGACCTGAAAGATTGGTACACGAAACCAATTCCTACAGATATCCTCATGAACGGGACATATGTCCTCGGTACCCCGACGCAGGTACTTGAAATGCTGGAGGATAATCACACCGTCTTCAGGCAGAGAAATGAATCGGTATTGCGGAGCAAGGACGGCGCCATCGAACTCCACGCCCAAAAGAATTCCCTCTACTATCCGGCACTGGTCTGGTATCACAACCAGGATGCACCGAACGAAGAATTCCATTCGCCGATTTGGGCTTTCGGCCCCAGAACAGTTCCGTTTCGGAACACTGCCCAAATTCGCATTCGGACGCCAAAGGTGTCCTTCCCTAAACATCAACTGGGCATCTATTACTCCGAAGACGGCGAGAAGTGGAATTATCTGCCCGCTGAATTCTCCGCCGACAGCATGTTAATTGGTGAAATTCTGAGCCTGGAGGCGTTTACCCTTCGCCGGGACAGTCTGCCCCCGGAAATCTATCTTAACACACCGACATCCAGCAAATCTTTGGCCGCCTCTTCCCTGGACCGCATCGAAATGACGCTGCGGGATGCAGAGGCCGGTATCCCTGGAAGCAGGAGTATCCAATTGCTTGTCGACGGGGAGGCGGTTATATTTGAATTCAATCCGATAACGAAGATATTGACCTACCGGTTACGTCATCCTCTGGCGAGCGGAAAACACACAATCCAAGTATCTGCCGTTGATGCAGCCGGCAACAAAAATGAGCAATCATATACTTTTACAGTCCGCTAATCGATGCTGATCCCGTTTAAAGACGACAATCCGGTCCGTAGGACGCCGTATGTGACATACGGTCTGGTCGGACTGAATATCGCGGTATTTTTGATCCAGTCGCTGATGTCGGCGGCAGGCGGACGAGCCGCGTATCAGTATATGATGACCCATTTTGCACTGATACCGGGATTTTTGTTCGACGAACTTGGCATGGTTGGCTCCATCGTCCCGTTCTTCAGCTCTATTTTTATGCACGGCGGGCTTTTTCACCTGGGCGGCAATCTGCTTTATCTCTGGATTTTTGCCGACAACATCGAATCCGAACTGGGCCACACGAAATTTCTGCTCTTTTATCTGTTGTGCGGAATTGGCGCTTCACTTACCCAGATTGCCATCGACTGGAACTCGACCATCCCCATCATCGGCGCCAGCGGTGCAATCTCAGGTGTTTTAGGCGCTTACTACCTGCGCTTTCCCAACGCCCGGGTCGCGGTACTCTTTTTATTCTTTTTTATCCAGGTGATCTGGGTGCCGGCCAAACTGGTACTGGGCGTCTGGTTCGCTATGCAGATTTTCTCCGGGCTGGGCTCTATCGGAGCCAGCGGCGGTGGCGTGGCCTGGTTTGCTCATATCGGTGGATTCGTTGCCGGTATCGTATTTTTTAATTTACTCTATCACATACGAATTGAATTTTCCGATTAGTCGATGACTGATACCTCCGTTTCCAAAGATGTCCTGGCCAGAGAAGCCATCACAGCCCGGGCACAAGCCATAGCCCCCTACTCCGGATATCAGGTTGGCGCTGCCCTCCTGGCTGATTCCGGGGAAGTGATCACAGCCGGAAATATCGAAAGCAGTACCTACGGACTGACGCTTTGCGCGGAACGCGTGGCCATCTTTTCCGCCCTGGCACAGTCGCACCGACAATTCGCCGCCATTGCAATAGCCACGGAAAACGGCGCCTCCCCGTGCGGCGCCTGCCGACAAATTCTCTGGGAGTTCGCCGGAGATATTCCGGTCTATCTTGTCGACGACAATGAGCATCTCAAGGAACACACCATGAGCGATTTCTTTCCGCATCCGTTTGATGCGTCACACCTACCGGGAGGTGATGAAAGATCATGAAAAAAGCGATCCTGTTCGGTTTGGCGGGCGGTTCCGGGTCAGGGAAGACCCTGGTAGCTAAAAACCTGTTTCGGCAGATCGATTCCTCCAAAGTCTCAATCCTTGAACAGGATGCCTACTACAAGGATCTCGCTGATATTCCGAAGTCGGCCAGAGATGAACGCAACTTCGACCATCCGGAAGCCTTCGACTGGGACCTGATGAAGCAAAACATGGCGGATCTTCTAAATGGTAAAACCGTCGAGATTCCGGTCTACGATTACAAGACCCACACACGAAGCGACCGGACCCGCACCATCTCTGGCCACCATATTATTGTATTGGAAGGTATCCTCGTTCTGGCCGATCCCGAGCTCCGGGAGATGATGGACATCAAAGCGTTCGTAGAAACTGATGACGATATCCGTTTTATCCGACGTCTCCAGCGGGATATCCGGGAGCGCGGCCGCAGTATGGAGTCGGTCATCGAGCAATACCAGCGAAGCGTTCGTCCCATGCACCTCCAGTTCGTGGAACCGACCAAGCGATTCGCGGATATTATTATCCCGGAAGGGGGTCACAATACCGTCGCCATCGACCTGCTAAAAACCAAAATCACCGCACTGATCGATCAAATGGACAATTAATTTCAGGGAGAGAAATGACCCCACCCACAATCGTTCCGTACGAATCCGGCTGGATTGAAGTCATCTGTGGCTCCATGTTCTCCGGTAAGACAGAAGAGCTGATTCGGCGCCTGCGCCGGGCGCAGATTGCCAAGCAGGCCGTGGAGATCTTCAAGCCGCTCGTCGATAACCGATACGCCGATGATTACGTCGTGAGCCACAACCAGCAGCGTATTGCCAGCCACACTGTTGACGATGCCGAAGAGATTTTGGATCTTGCCCAGGATGCCCAGGTGCTCGGCATCGACGAGGCCCAGTTCTTCAATGAAAATTTAATTGAGGTCTGCCAGGAACTGGCCAACGCCCGGAAACGGGTCATCGTTGCGGGACTGGACACGGATTACCGGGGCGTTCCGTTCGAGCCGATGCCGCAATTGCTGGCGGTCGCAGAATACATCACCAAGACGCTGGCGATCTGTATGAAGTGCGGAAATCCCGCCAGTTTCACCCAGCGGCTCACGGAATCCCAGGAACGGGTGGTGGTCGGTGCGTCGGACGTATATGAAGCACGATGCCGCCGGTGTTACGAACCCCCAAGAAACGGATGATGTATTGCACATTACGGACTGCGTATTAAAACGGAGAAGGGAAAAAACGGATGGAGACTGTAGTCCGTCGCGGCGGAGGAGACGTGAGACCGGAAAAAAATAGGTATATTGCATAAGGAAATAAGTAGACGAGGTTAGGTCTCCCGATTAAAGTCCGCGATGGGGTTGTAAGCAGGGACAAAGGAGGAAGGGCCAGGGAGTGGAGTTGTATTGTCGGTAAAGAAGGGACGAAAACCGCTAAAACGGTCACTACCAACAAGTGCGATACACGCAACACAGGACTGTGGACACCAGAGGTCTGACCGGTTTTAACCATAATACTTTAACACAATAATACTATAATACGTCGTTACCTAAACACTCTAACACTGTCGTTGAGAGGTTTCCATGCGCTTTGTCAGCTTTTTCGGATTGATTGCACTGATGTTTGTGGGGTATCTGATGTCCAACAATAAAAGGATCATCCCGTGGCGCGTCATTTTCTGGGGGGTTGGTCTTCAGATATTGTTTGCCACCATTATTTTGACCAAGAGTATCGTCTCGTTCATCGGTCTGTTCATCTTCTTCACCTGGATACTGTTCTACGTATTTATCAGCCGGAGTCCGGAAGAATCCGACCTGTTGGATCAATTAAAGATAGCAGGCCTAATAACCGTTGGCAGCGGTATGGCCACGGCGCTCTTTTATTTCCTCCAGGGGCCGGGTGTCACTGTCTGGCTTTTGGTTGCCATTGTTCTCTGGATTGCAGTAAATAGTTACACAAAACAGTACCGATTTCAACCCTATGCCGTCGGCGGACTGCTTACATCAACCTTAGGCATTCTGATTCACGAACAGATTTACGGCCGGGTCATTTTCCAGGCGCTCAGCGAAAAGGTGGATGCATTTCTCGGACTGACAGATCTCGGCTCCGCGTTCCTGTTCGGCGATATTGTCAGCCAAAAGTTTCAGGAGACCTGGGGCTTCCAGTTTGCCTTCGGGGTACTGCCGACTATCATTTTCTTTGCGGCGTTCATGGCCATTCTTTATCACCTGGGAATCATGCAAATTATCGTGAAGGCCATGGCGCGGTTCATGCGTTGGACCCTGGGTACCAGCGGCGCCGAAACCCTGAGCTGTTCCGCCAATATTTTCGTGGGTCAAACGGAAGCACCGCTGTTGATTAAACCGTTTTTAGACAAGATGACCATGTCCGAACTTCTGACCATTATGGTTGGCGGGTTTGCTACGATTGCAGGTGGTGTACTCGCCGGTTATATTCGACTCGGTGTTGATGCCGGTCATCTGATTGCGGCCAGCGTAATGTCGGCACCGGCAGCACTGGTCATCGGAAAGATTATTTACCCTGAAACGGAGCACTCGGATACTGCCGGCGAAATCGAGATGCCGCAGGTCTCCGACTCGGCGAATCTCCTGGATGCCGCTACCAGTGGCGTATCCGACGGACTGAAACTCGCCGTGAATGTGGGTGCCATGCTCATCGCGTTCATCGCGCTCATCGGGTTTATCGATATTATCCTGAACTGGGCGGATAAACTCATTGATGGGAATCTGCTAAACGGGGAATACCTTAAGTACAGCAGCGTCGGCTTTTCGCCGAACAACGGTGAATTCGCCGGTATCTTCCCCGGAAGCCTGAAAACACTCTTTGGCACCATCCTCCGGCCGATTGCCTGGATTATGGGCGTGAGCTGGGAGTACGCAGACGAGGTAGGCAATCTACTGGGCATCAAAATTTCGTTGAATGAATTTGTGGCGTTCGCCACCCTCGCGGAAGAGATCAGCGCTGAAGCACTGAGTCCACGGGCAGAAATCATAGCGACATATGCCATATGCGGTTTTGCGAATTTCTCATCTATTGGAATTCAAATCGGCGGAATTTCCGCAATTGCGCCGAATCGTCGTTCCGATTTAGCGAAGGTCGGCCTGAAAGCCATGTTTGGCGGAGCGTTAGCATCCTGGATGACAGCCACCATCGCTGGAATAATGATTGCATAACAAATATGATAGCCTAATGATGAATTCTTAATTGGAGTAATGTTATGCGATTAGTTTTAATTGGGCCCCCTGGTGTCGGTAAAGGCACCCAGGCTAAAATGCTGGCCGAGAAATACGAAATTCCCCAAATTTCCACCGGTGATATCCTCCGGGAAGCCGTTGCCGAAGGTTCATGTCTGGGAGAAAAAGCCAAGAAGTATATGGACAACGGTGAACTGGTCCCGGATGCCCTGGTACTGGAACTGATTGAAGAAACTGTGACGCAGGACCAGCACGATGACGGATTTATCCTGGATGGTTTTCCCCGTACGATTCCCCAGGCGGAAGGATTGGACTGCATTCTGGATCGACACGATCTGGCGCTGGATGAGGTTGTCGTATTAGATCTGGACGAAAGCGTCATTGTTGACCGGTTATCCAGCCGCCGGAGCTGCATTGATTGCGGCGCCATCTATAATTTGAAAACCAATCCGCCCAGCGAAAAGGGCGTCTGCGACAAATGTGGTGGTGAATTGATTCAGCGCGATGATGATAAGCCGGAAACCATCCACAATCGTATCGAGATTTATAAGAACCAGACAGAACCGCTTATCGATTACTATTCTGGCAAGGGCGTGTTGTCGCGTCTGGACGGTTCCGGTTCCATAAACGAAGTCCAGGAGCGCATCCGGGAGGACCTGGAGTCATAACATCGGCGATATTTGTCTCACCGGGTATAAAAAATATAATCTAACAAAGATCGCAAAGGAACCCAGCAATGTTTATCGTGGGAGTCACCGGCGGGATCGGCAGCGGCAAAAGCACGGTCTCACAGATGCTGAAAGACCGGGGCGCGTATATCTTTGATGCGGATACGGTTGCCAAGGAACTTATCGATTCCAATGAAGAGCTCCAGCAGGAGCTGATTGACGAATTCATGGACGATATTATCGACGATGCCGGTAATATCGTCAAATCCAAACTGGCGCGGATCGGCTTTTCCAATCAGGCGAACCAGGAGATGTTGAACGCGATAATTCATCCCTATGTCTTCCGGGCCAACGATGAACAGATTGAACAAGTCCGGCAGCGCGGGAACGTGGATCTCTACGTAGTCGACGCTCCGCTGCTGTTCGAGTCCGGCATGGATATGCACAACGACTATAATATTTTAGTCTATACTCGGTTGAAACTCCGCCTGGAGCGCGCTCAAAAACGCGGCACTCTCTCCCGCGATGAGATCATCCGACGCCTTGACCTCCAGATGCCGGAGGAAGAGAAGATGGAACTGGCGGATTTTATCATCGATAATAACGGGACCGAAGAAGATCTGCGCCGGGAAGTAGATCGGGTGTATAATGAAATTATGCGGTGAGTGTCCGGCGTTTTATATCCTGTATTGTTAGTCTTGTGTCTCGAATTCTTTCACATATAATCATATCTATTCCTCACTTTCCAAGGCCAGTATTCCCAACCTTTATTGCCCGTTTTTCCTTGATATCCCTTGGGGAACACTTCCGGAAAAAAAGGGGGGGGGGATCAATGCCACAGGTAACAACATACTCTTTTCTTGCTCGGAAACTCAGTGTCTGAGCACCCGAATAAATACCGCAAAACCTTACGGTGTTTTCCGTAAACTATTGTGAAAGACCCTTTCATAATAATATGAGTGCGAGTTCTGAGTTTCCTTGATTTTTTCTGCCCGTTTTTTATCAAGAAAAAACGGGCAAAGAGTGTTGGAGATGAAGTTTCTCTTCTGACATTTACGACTGGTGTTTTCGTAACAAATATTCTCTCCAATTTTTTATAGAATTTCCCAGTAGAAAATCTTTTTGGATCCTGGATAAGGTATTTACGTAAACCTGGAGAAATGGCTTTTCTCTTTCCTCCAAAAATACCATTTTTCCCGATTTCCACCGACCTTTCCATTAATCTCACAAAAAAAGTGGCGTTTATAAATTAATGTCGGTGAAAAATGGTGGAACTTTATCAAATCAGATAAAACTTCTATGCAAATTTCTAATCTTTGATACTCATTTCCCGATTTTGCAGTCGGAGTTTCTTTAATGTGAGAATTTTCATCACCTTTATTTCTGTTAGCCCTTGATACACAGGGCTCCCGCTATCTGGCACGGAATCTGTAACAGTAGTTGCGCATGAATGTGAGTGTAAATTGAATCACACGATAGACGGAGAGATTGTATGAATAACAAAAAGTATAACGGACAGATGGCGACTATCGACGGGAACGAAGCCGCGGCATACGTCGCGCACCGAACCAACGAAGTCTGTGCTATCTATCCCATCACTCCCTCATCCCCTATGGGGGAACTCGCCGATGAGTGGTCAGCCAGGGGGCAGAAAAATATCTGGGGTACCAAGCCCCTGGTCATCGAACTACAGAGTGAAGGTGGCGCATCGGGTGCCGTTCACGGTTCACTGCAACGGGGTGCACTGACCACAACATTTACCGCATCGCAGGGCCTGATGCTGATGCTGCCGAACATGTTCAAAATAGCAGGCGAATTAACGTCCACCGTTTTTCACGTGGCTGCCAGGCAGGTTTCTACCCACGCACTCACGATTTTTGCTGAGCACAGCGATGTGATGACCGCACGAACGACAGGTTTCGCACTGCTGCCATCGAATTCCATCCAGGAAGTTATGGATAACGCACTGATCGCCCAGGCGGCCACACTGGAAGCCCGGGTACCGTTTGTCCACTTTTTCGATGGGTTTCGCAGCTCCCATGAAATCCAGAAGATCGAACTGATTCCAAATGAAGTAATGCAGGAAATGATCGATCCGGAGCTGGTGAAGGCACACCGGGAACGGGCTATGTCGCCGGATAATCCGGTGCTCAGAGGAACTGCCCAGAATCCGGATCACTACTTCCAGGCCAGGGAGACAGTGAATCCGTACTATATGAAGACACCGGAAATCGTCCAGAAATATATGGACAAGTTCGCCGGACTCACCGGCCGGCAGTATAAGCTGTTTGATTACGTGGGTGATCCGGAAGCCGATCGGGTTATTACCCTGATGGGTAGCGGCAGCGAGGCTGTCCAGGAGACCGTGGAATATCTCGCCGACCAGGGCGAATCAGTCGGTCTGCTGAAAGTCCGGCTTTACCGGCCCTTCTCCGGAGATCATTTTAACAAAGCGATGCCGAAATCGGCGAAAGTCATTGCGGCGCTGGATCGCACCAAAGAGCCGGGTGCCGGCGGTGAACCGCTGTATCTCGATACAGTCAACGCTATCGCCGAATCCGTGATGAGTGGTAACGGCTGGGCTGGCAGCATGCCGAAGGTCGTTGGTGGCCGCTATGGGCTCTCTTCCAAAGAGTTTAACCCGGCAATGATCAAGGGCGTCTTTGACGAGATGAAAAAAGACGTACCGAAGAACCATTTCACCGTTGGAATCTATGACGACGTCACCAACACCAGCCTGGACTGGGACGAAGATTTCTCCACTGAATCCGAACAGGTACACCGGAGCATGTTCTACGGACTCGGTTCCGACGGTACTGTTAGCGCGAACAAGAACAGTATCAAAATCATTGGAGAAACTACTGACAATTACGTACAGGGTTACTTCGTGTACGATTCCAAGAAGGCCGGGGCGCAGACAGTCTCCCATCTCCGGTTTAGTCCGGAGCCGATCCGGTCGACCTACCTGATTAAGCAGGCGAATTTCGTCGGCTGTCATCAGTGGACGTTCCTGAATCAGTACGACATACTGAAATCCGCACAGAAAGGCGCCACCTTCCTGTTAAACAGCCAGTACGGCCCTGAGGAAGTCTGGGACGAATTGCCGAAGAAGGTCCAGGAGCAGATCATCGAAAAAGAGCTGGACTTCTACGTGATCGATGCGTACCGGATCGCCAAGGAAATCGGACTCGGGACTCGCATTAACACAATTATGCAGACCTGTTTCTTCGCCCTCTCGGAAATTCTGCCAGAGGATGAAGCCATCCAGAAGATTAAGGACTTCATTAAGAAAACCTATGGCAAGAAGGGCGAAAAGATCGTTTCCATGAACTTCAACGCCGTGGATAAGGCGGTCGAAAACATGCACCAGGTGGATGTCCCGTCCGAAGTCACCAGCGTAAAGGAAATGCCGCCGACGGTCTCGCCGGAGGCGCCGGAATTCGTCCGCGAGGTCGAAGCCAAAATTCTGGCCAAAGAAGGCGATTCCATTCCGGTCAGTGCTTTTCCGGCCGGCGGAACTTTCCCGACTGGTACTACCAAATGGGAAAAACGCAATATTGCGCTGGAAATCCCGGTATGGGACGAAGAAGTCTGTATCCAGTGTAACAAATGTGCAATCGTCTGTCCGCACGCCACCATCCGACCGAAGGTCTTCCCGGAAAGCGCACTCGAGAACGCCCCGGAAACATTCAAATCCGTTGACGTCCGCGGACGTAGTTATCCTGACGATTACAAATATGCACTCCAGGTCGCCCCGGAAGATTGTACCGGTTGCGGGCTCTGTGTAGAAGTCTGTCCTGCCAAGAATAAGGAGCAGACCGGACTCAAAGCCATTAATATGGAACCACAGCCGCCGATTCGCGAGCAGGAAGCTGAAAACTGGGACTTCTTCCTCGAGCTGCCTGAATACGATCGCAGCAAACTCAAGATCCAGACGGTGAAAGAATCGCAGTATCTGGAACCGCTGTTTGAATTCTCTGGCGCATGTGCCGGATGTGGTGAAACACCATACGTAAAACTGGCCAGCCAGTTGTTTGGCGACCGAATGATTGTAGCAAATGCAACGGGCTGTTCCTCCATCTTTGGAGGAAATCTGCCGACCACACCGTGGGCGAAAAACAAGGATGGCCGGGGACCCACCTGGTCCAACTCCCTGTTTGAAGATAATGCGGAGTTCGGATTCGGATTCCGGATTGCGCTGGATAAACAGCAGGAATTCGGTGCGGAACTACTGAAGAAGATGGAGCCTGAACTCGGTTCCGACCTGGTAAGCGATATTCTGGAAGCCGACCAGCGGGATGAAGAGGGACTGAGCGAGCAACGGAAGCGCATTGAGCAGCTCAAGGCAAAACTGGACGAGATGGATGAAACCATCGACGTCCGGAACCTGAAAGAAGTTGCCGATACTCTGGCGAGGAAGAGCGTCTGGATTATGGGCGGCGACGGCTGGGCGTACGACATCGGCTATGGCGGCCTGGATCATGTGTTAGCCTCCGGTCGTGACGTCAACGTTATGGTGTTGGATACGGAAGTCTACTCCAACACCGGTGGACAGATGTCCAAAGCCACACCGCGAGGGGCTGTAGCCAAGTTTGCGGCTGCCGGAAAACCTGCCGCCAAGAAGGATCTCGGCAAGATGGCCATGAGCTACGGTAACGTCTACGTTGCCAAAATCGCCATGGGGGCCAAAGATGCCCAGACAGTCAAGGCCTTACTGGAAGCGGAAGCTTACGAAGGCCCGTCGCTCATCATCGCCTACAGCCCGTGTATCGAACACGGCTACGATCTTGCAAAGGGCGCCGAGCAGCAGGAATTGGCTGTGGAGAGCGGCTACTGGCCACTGTTCCGGTTTGATCCGCGCCTCAAGGAACAGGGCAAGAACCCGTTACAGATGGACAGTAAGGCTCCGAAGATTCCGCTGAAGGATTACGCGTACAACGAAACGCGCTACAAGATCCTGAAGAAGGTGGATCCGGAACGCGCCGAACGCCTGATGGAAGAGGCGCAGGAAGATGTGAAAAAACAGTGGGAATCGTACGAACAGATGGCCTCTTACGATTACAGTAACGGGTCAGGAGAGTAACTGGTTTTGCTCTCTGGTAATTCCACCACTGTCGAAACGAATCAAACATATCCGTACGACGGCTCTCTGCGAGCCGCCGTACGGTGTGTGATCAAGGAAGAAAGGAAGTAATCGTATGGATCTCACGACATCATATCTTGGACTTGACCTTAAAAATCCCATTGTGCCCTCAGCCTCGCCACTCTCTGAAAAGATCGATAATATCAAGGCCATGGAAGACAATGGAGCGGCGGCGGTCGTGCTGTATTCCCTGTTCGAGGAAGAGATCGAACACGAGGAACTGGAACTGCACTTCCACACCACACGGGGCACGGAAGTCTTCTCCGAAGCACTCTCGTACTATCCGGAACATGAGAATTACCTCACCGGACCGGATACCTATCTGGAGCACATCCGCAAAGCCAAAGAAGCCGTGGATATTCCTATCATCGCCAGCCTGAACGGCGTCACCAAGGGCGGCTGGCTGAAATATGCCCAGGAGATGGAAGAAGCCGGCGCCGACGCGCTGGAACTGAACATATATTTTCTCGCCACGGATCCGGAAGTCAGCGCTCAGGATATCGAAGACAACTATATCGATATTCTGCAAGAGGTAAAGCACAACGTAGACATTCCTGTGGCGGTGAAACTTTCGCCATTCTTTAGTTCTATGGCAGAGATGGCACACCGCCTGGACATGGGCGGCGCGGATTCACTCGTACTCTTTAACCGGTTCTACCAGCCGGACATTGACCTGGAAAAACTGGACATCAGGCCGAATGTACTCCTGAGTTCTCCCATGGATCTCCGGCTGCCGCTGCGCTGGATCGGTATTCTCCGCGACCAGGTAAAGCTGGATCTGGCGGCAACCGGCGGGATTCACACCGCCGAAGACGCCATCAAAGTATTGATGGTTGGCGCTAACGTGGCCATGATGGCTTCGGCACTGCTGAAGCACGGGATTTCCCGGATCAAGAGCGTTTTAGTGGACATGGAACACTGGATGGAAGTATACGAATACGAGTCTGTAAGGCAGTTACAGGGAAGCATGAGCCACAAATCGGTGAAAAATCCGGCCGACTTCGAGCGCGCCAACTATATCAAGGCGCTGCAAAGTTATGACATGAGTGGTATCGTGTAGTTTACGATTTACACCACGCCTCATGCAGAGGGCGCCGGAAAACCGGCGCCCTTTTTTTATATTTTCCCGCCGCCGACCGCTAACAGCGTCGGTGGCGGTTTTGATTCCATATATAATTTGTTAAAGACGGTTTCGCCTTGGAATGAGATTCCAAGGCTGTAGGAACGAAAAAAATCGGCGGCGACGCATGAAGTCGGAAATCTCGTGCGAGTATCTGGGCGGTTTCCGACAGAACGTCAATCATTCCGATCGAGCCTCTCCAGAGACGAGCGGGGGAATCTCGTGAAGTAACCTCCGGTATAAACTGGCAAATTCCCTCCCCGAAGGGATCCCTTTGGGACGACTCCGTCCTGACGCCTCGGTACATCGTTCGGGATGACTTTCCCTTTAATCACTTTTTTGGAATTCGGCCTCGCCTCGCAATAAGATTGCGAGGATCAATATCGGAGCCTTGGAATCTCATTCCAAGGCGAGGTAATTCGATGCTCCCGCCGCCGATACCCGTCTTGACGGGATTGATGGCGGTTTTCATTATTTTGTATATGAATTGCCAACGATCCCGGAAGCGAATCACTGATAATCCCCCACTTAAACCCACATCGCGGACTTTAAGCGGGAGACCAAACTTCATATCCCTTCTCCATGATTTTTCCGCAATATGTATTATGTAAAATTTTGGATTACGATTAGGAGTAAGAGTAAGATTAAGAAAAATATCGGCCTATTCGGCCCCAGTATCGTAACCCGCCCTCTCAAGCGTTTCCAAAAATCCTGGTATTTCCCTGGCTAGTTCGTACCGCTCTCGGTACTCCTCCTTCTGCCAGCGGCCAATAGAGTTACCGTGTACCTCTTTTACCGGATGGAACCAGCCCCGCGCCTTTTTGATGTCCGCGTGTTTATGATATTCCTGCAGGTTTTCGTGGTATTCCTCCCCGAGAAAATCGAATAAATTGCGTACGGTGTCGTCGTAATTCTGGACGATATCCTCATATTTCACGGTGACCAGGTTCGGATGATCGACGAACTCCAGTCCGCTTTGCACATCGTAGACCCAGCGCTCTGGTTCCACCCAGAAGTTGTCCGGCTTATCCGGATGCCGGGAGGTGATGACATCTCTGCCGTCCCGAACAATATGGATCAGTTTGACCTGCTCATTGAAATAATTGAGGATTTGCCCGAAGTGACGGCAGTTCTGCGCCGACTTTTCGCACCAGCGCTTGGCTTCCTCCGGAAAATTTGTGATAATAACCTGTCGGTGGAGCCGGTCGATTCGTCTGGGAGCCGGATTCTCCGACTCCCGGTTATTCCACTTGATGAACGCCATCAATTCTTTGGGAAAAGTAAATATGGAGGGGTGCGCCGATAGGATCGAAATAAGCAGCGTTGTCCCCGACCGGGCACAGCCGCCGACCAGGATCGGTTCTTTGGAGAAATTCTGATTGTCCAGCTTTCGTTGGCCCCAGGCGTTAATAATCGGGAAGGTGATGCGTTTCAGTACGTTTTCCATCGCAGGTGTCTCAACTTCATTGGAATTGGTATGTATTTTTCGTTATAAAAATGCCCCTCCGAATATAATCAGAGGGGCGACGGAACTGAACTGCTTTTCCTGGAATTACTTCAGTTTAAAGGCTGCCCGGATGACCGCCTGGTATTCCAGGTCACCGTCGGCAGAGATGCCGCCACGGAATTCCTCGACTTCGAACCACTCCAGGTCATTCAGGGTCTGCTCCGCGCGATTGATGGCGGTCGCAATTGCCTCTTCGTAGCTGTCAGTACTCGTTCCGACTAGATTAATCTTTTTGTAGACTCCTGACATGTGAACCTCCCTCATTCTTTTTTTAAATATATCCGTCAGAACCGGGAATTTCCATCAGCTCTCCGTCACCAACTATATTGGAGAAAACCCTTGATTTTAGAAGGTCAACTGAGTAAGATTTTTCGACTTAAGCATAATGACACCGATGAAGACATCTAACACAATTCGATATAAGCTGGAATACTGGGGATTACTCTTCATCGTTGTCCCGTGGTACTATCTCCCCAGGCAGATTTCTCTGGCGCTGGGCAGTGCCCTGGGATGGATTGTGGCGCACATACTTCCCATTCGCCGGAGCGTGGTTGAATCCAATCTGCGCAGAGCATTCCCCCACAAATCCCCCCGTGAAATTAACAAGCTAACAATCAATACCTACCGACACTTTGGACGCATGATCGCTGATTTCGTCCGACAGGATCGCTATTCGGCTTCGGAAATGCGAAAAATGGTTACCATGGAAAACCGGGAATTGCTCGAAAACGCCATTGCAGACGATTCCGGTGCCGTCCTTCTGTTGGGACATTTCGGCAACTGGGAAATCTTCGGGCGCTGGCTGGGTTTTCAGCAAGATTTTCAAAGCGTGGCCTTGGAACGCCCGCAAAACAACCCCTTTGTCAGCGATTTTATTACGACGAAACGCAAAGTCGGCAATCTGAATATGATGTCTATTTTCGAGTCCACAGCCTCATTCCTTTCTGTCCTTCAGGATGGCAAAGTGCTGATGATGCTCGCCGACCAGGATGCCCGGAAGCGTGGTGCCTTTGTGGACTTTTTCGATATTCCGAGCTCCACCCCGAGGGGAGCCGCCGTATTTGCCCATCGGGTGAAAGCGCCGGTGATTTTGGTGTTTCCTATCATGAGGCCTGACAAAACCTACCATTTTATCTTTGAAGAACTGACATATTCCGGGATTACAAATGGCAATGCGGTCAATTACATTCTTCAGCAGTATATGAAACGGCTGCAATTTCACGTGAGCCAGCATCCGGAGCAATACTTTTGGTTTCACCGCCGGTGGAAAACTCAACCGGCCAAACAATCCGCCACAGATTCTGTGGCACCATCTTTGGCAGGAGCAGCAGGATGAGCAACGAAACAATTCAACAGGCAGTGCAATTTCTCCATGATGGCGAAATTATCGCCTATCCGACAGACACGCTGTTCGGACTCGGCGTTGATGCGCTGAATGAGGACGCTATCGATAAACTTTATGTATTGAAAAACCGGAGCAAACACCGACCTATGAGCATCATGGTACCGCAAGATAGTTGGCGTGACTGGGTGCGGTCCATCAATCCGGCGGCAGAAAAACTTGCCGAGAAGTATTACCCCGGGCCGATCACACTCATCATGAACGCTGGCGATAAACTCCCGAAGGTCATGACGCGGTATACCAACGGCACCATTGGCGTCCGGGTACCCAATCATCCGGTCTGCCTGGAGCTGCTAGACGATTTCAGTCAGCCGATTATCACCACGAGCGCTAACCTCTCCAACCAACCTGCCGCAAAAAATCCGGGGATGATTGAAGAGTATTTTGGCGAGGGTATCGCCTATATTATCACCGAAGGCCCGAGTCCCGGCGGTATCGCTTCCACCATAATTGACGTCTCAGAAAAAGAACCGGTGGTTCTCCGGGAAGGCGCCATTTCCGAATTCTCCATCTGGCGCACCCTCCAGTAGCGCCGTATGAAACTATATCTTCGTATCCTCTCTTTTGTCAAGCCGTATTTGGCCATTATGCTTTTGGCCACAACGGCTTCCATTTTTTATGTGCTGTTTAACTCCGCTTCGGTCTGGCTGACCGCTTCTCTGGTCAATACCATATTCGAGGACCGGCCGGTGGCAGAAGAGGTCGTCGATAACACACAACCCGCCGAACTTAACCTGAACCAGCACCTGAAACAGTACACTAAAAAGCTGATTTACAGGGATGATCCCATCGATACGCTGAAGGTGCTCTGCTTTGTCATCCTGGCTACCTTCATCCTGAAAAATATCTTTTACTATTTGCAGGGATTGGGGATCGGGTTCGTCAATTTTCGCATCATACGGGACGTACGAGACCAATTGTATACTAAACTCCATACTCTCTCTATGTCCTTTTTTGACAAGCACCGGGCGGGGAATATCTCATCGATCTTGATCAATGACGTAAACGAAATGAAGAGCGCCGTCAGCCAGAGTTTCCGGAAACTGCTGGTGGAGCCGATTAACATTATTGTGATGGTTACGCTGCTGTTTATTATCAGCTGGCAGCTTACGCTCATGGCGATCATCATCCTGCCAATCAGCGCCATCCTGATCACGAAGATCGGCCAGTCGCTCCGACGCAAGAGCAGCCGCACGTACCAGCAGATTGCGGAAGTCATGGGTATCCTGCACGAAATGCTGAACAACATCCGGATAGTGAAGGCATTTGCCACCGAGGATTACGAAAATAAGCGCTTCAAAAGCGCAACTCATCGCCATTTTGAATTAGCGTTCCGGCACCAGCGCCTCTCGGTCGTCAGTTCACCGCTGAACGAGATCCTGGGTGTGACCATCGGCGTCGTACTTCTCTGGTATGGCGGCCTCCAGGTACTGGAGGCGCAAGCCCTCACCGCCGAGGACTTCATCCGGTTTATAATCCTTCTATTCGCGCTGCTCCAGCCGTTGAAGGCCATGAGCGGCGTTAATAACGTTATTCAGTCCGGGATGGCCGCGGCGGAGCGCATCTTTGGTATCCTGGACCGGGAACCGGAGATCACCGAGCCGGAAGACGCCGTGAAGTTTACGGAGTTCTCCGAGGCCATTGTGTACGACGATATCTCTTTCAAATACGATGACGAATGGGTGCTGCAGGATATTAACCTGGAAGTAAATAAAGGCGACATCGTGGCGTTCGTAGGACCTTCTGGCGCGGGGAAATCGACGATGGTGGATCTGGTGCCGCGCTTTTACGACGTGGAGAAGGGCCAAATTACCATAGATGGCATTGACGTCCGGGAATACGATCTTCAATCGTTGCGTCAGTCGCTGGGGATTGTGACCCAGGAGACAATCCTGTTTAACGATACCATTGCCTATAACATCGGCTATGGGTTGGAGGAGGTCTCCCTGGATGACATCAAAGAGGCCGCCAGGGCAGCCAATGCTCACGACTTTATCGAAAATCTCCCGGAAGGATACCAAACCAACATCGGAGACCGGGGCATTAAACTTTCCGGCGGACAGCGCCAGCGTATCTCCATCGCCCGGGCGCTGCTGAAAAATCCCCCCATCCTGATCCTGGACGAAGCCACCTCTTCCCTGGACACCGAATCCGAGCAGCTGGTGCAGAATGCCATCGATCAGCTGATGCAGGATCGCACTACATTGGTGATCGCGCACCGGCTTTCAACGGTCACCCACGCCGACAAGATCGTGGTCATGGAAGCCGGCCGCATTGTGGAAACCGGCGATCACCAGACACTGCTTGCCAAAGATGGCGTGTACCGCAGGCTCTATGATATGCAGTTTGCGAATCATGTAACGCCGGAGGATGCGGTAGAGGAGTAATTGATTCCCCGCTGTTGGTAGTAACCGCTTTAGTGGTTTTGATTAGTTGTTTGTCTTTTATCCACTCATATCCATTTTCCCGGATCACCGTCACCGATCCCGTCAAGACGGGAATCGGCGACGGTAAATCCTAGTTCACCTCGCAATGAGATTGTGAGGCTAAGTATCTAATGGAGGAAAGCAATAAGACACCACTCCATCCTCTTCGGAAGAGGAAGGAGTACGGATGTTCACATGCTTCGGAGATACGTCTCACCCGCTCGCAGCAATCGGAAATTCCGAGTTGTTTTCGGGTAGCGGAAGAATAAGAGGATGAGTTGTAACGGTATCGATACCTCCAGTCATTCCGAGCGACCCCGACCTGCTGGGGGAGTCGAGGAATCTCGTGAAGTAATCTCCGAGGATAAACTGTCAAGCACCTTTCCCTTAGGAGAGCCCGGTGCTATTCATCTTGTCGTCCCTTCGGGACTGATAAATGTTCTCTCTATTTTATATTTGTGCCCCTTCGCGTGTCTTCGCTCCGGAAGGAGCCCCTGCCGGGGCAGCTCAATTATTTCCGGTCCGATCGTTATCAGTGGACAGTTTATTCATATTATGTTATGGTCATCCCGTGTTCCATCGGTGTTTTTCAATCTGTCTTCTTTTTTTGTTCAACCGATAATGTTACATTTGTCCGTCAATTGGTCAGACCAGATAAAAGGATACCGCATTGACTCTCCGTAACATCATCACCCCTGAAAAACGTCGGAGCAGACTGAAGGAGCTAATCGCTGAAAAGGGGTTCGTTCGCATCATCGAAGCTCACAACGGCATCAGCGCACTCATTGGAAACAACTCGTTTATCGAAGTCGAAGAGGACGACGAAACCTACCGGGAGGAGTTCGACGGGCTCTGGGAGAGCAGCCTGACGGACACCGCCAGCAAGGGCTATCCGGATGCGGAAATCGTCGGAATCGACTCCCGGCTGATGAACATCACCCAGATCCTGGACGTGACCAACAAGCCGCTCATCGTGGACGGCGACACCGGCGGAGACGCTTCCCACTTCGAGTATATGGTGAAGCGGTTCGAGGCGCTCGGTATCTCCGCGGTCATCATCGAGGACAAAGTCTTTCCCAAGCGGAATTCCCTGTCCGGAGACGCCAAGCAGGACCTGGAAGATCCGGAGACCTTCGCCACTAAAATCCGGCGCGGGAAAGCCATTCAGTCCACGGATGACTTCATGATTATCGCCCGGCTGGAAAGCCTGATCGCCGGCCACGGAGTCAAAGATGCGGTCCGCCGGGCGAAACAGTACCTGCAGGCCGGAGCCGACGGCATTATGATTCATTCGAAAGTCAAAGATCCGGCGGACGTATTCCGGTTTTCAGAAGAATACGACAAACTCAGCAGTGAACTCGGTGAACGCAAGCCGCTGGTGTGCGTTCCCACTGCCTACAACCACGTACCGGAACAGGAATTGGTCGAACGCGGTTTTAACGTGATCATCCACGCGAATCATATGCTCCGATCGTCGGTAAAAGCCATGGAAAACGTGGCCAAGAACATCCTGATTAATAAGCGATCGCTGGAAGCCGATCCGTACTGCACGCCGGTGAAGGAGATCTTCAATCTGGTGGGATTTACCGATGTGAAGGAAAAGGATGCCGCCTTTTCACAAAAGGCCGGACTGACCGCTATCATTCCGGCTGCCGGAAAAAGCCGGGATTTCGACGATCCCAAGGCGCTGATTTCCGTGAACAGCAAGACCGTTCTGGAACATCAGATGGAAACCCTGAAGCGCTGTGGCGTGGAGAAAACTGCGGTGATCCGGGGCTACAAGCGGGACGAATTTCCCGATCTGAATATCTCCTATTACGACAATCCCGATTACGATACCGGCTTTTCGGTGGACTCTCTCTTTCATGCGGAAGAGGCTATCTCCGGGAAATTGCTGTTTGTGAACTCCGACGTGCTCTTCAACGAATTTATTATCAAAAACCTCGTGGACACGAATCTTGATATCGTTATCGCCATCGACGGCACATACAAATATCACAAACATATGCAGGACAAGGTGCTGGATCTGGTGGTGGCCAAATCCTCATACGACGATTCGCCGCGTCGCTTAATTAGTCCAATTGATCAAAAGGTTCTGCGTATCGGCAAGCAGCTGGACATGGAGCAGGCCGAGGGCGAATACACTGGCATCGCGTATTTCTCAGAGGACGGTGCGGAACATCTGAAGACGGTGTATCACGACTGCAAGGATAACACAGGAAAATTCCACGAAGCGGAGAGCTTCAAAAAGGCGTCCATGACGGATATGCTCCAGGAGATGATTGATCGCGGTTACGATGTTCATTTTCTTGAAGTCAACAAGGGCTGGCTGGAGATTCACAACCCCGAGGATAAGAAGGCGGCGGAAGTGATGCTTACGGGAGTATAGTTTTATTAAATTGTAGAGACGTGCCATGGCACGTCTCTACTCATTTCAAGGGAATCATTATTTAATGCTCCAGTGTTCAAATTTTGCTGACATCTGCCGGGACAACGAACTGACGTTTTTCACCGGCGTACCGGACAGCACCTACAAATCCTGGATGAGTTTTCTGGAAGAAGACCACCCGGAATTTACGAACGTGCCAACGGTAAACGAGTGCGAAGCCACGGCTGTCGCAGCCGGCTATCACCTGGCCACCGGGAAATATCCGGTTATCTATATGCAGAATTCCGGATTCGGGAAAACGGTCAATCCGCTCACCTCGCTGTGTGGGCCGGACATCTACCGGATTCCGGCGCTCCTCATGATCGGTTGGCGCGGGGAACCGGGGAAGCCGGAAGCGCATCAGCACCGCCAGATCGGCCGGATTATGACCGACCTGCTCGACCTGCTGGACGTCCGCCACGCCATTTTATCCGAAGATACGAACGAAGCCCGGGAACAGGTCAGGGAAGCTGTGAATTATATGAAAACTGAAAATCTCCCTTACGCTCTCGTAATCCGGAAAGGCGTATTTGAACCGCTGGAAGCCAAACCGAAGCGGGAGTCGGACCTCATGTCCCGCGAGGAGGCTATCTTTGCCATCCTGGAGCATATCACAGACGAGGATATCCTGGTCTCCACCACCGGGAAAACCTCCCGCGAACTCCACGAGGCCTGCCAGGATCTCGGACGCACCGCCCAAAACCGATTCTATAATCCAGGCGGGATGGGATGCGCGCCGTCCATTGCTCTTGGCATTGCTCTGCAAAAACCGACTTCCAAAGTTTTTACCATGGATGGCGACGGCGCTCTGCTAATGCAGATGGGGGCACTGGCCACCATCGGCACACAGCAGCCGGCGAACTTTCACCACATTCTGTTCGATAATCACGCACACGAGTCCACCGGCGGACAGATCAACAACTCCGGCGCCGTGGATTTCCGGTCCCTTGCAAAATCCTGCGGATATAAAGGTGCATTGATCGTTCATTCCAAAGATGAACTGAGCGCCGTATTTCCGGAATTTGCCAAAGTCGACGGTCCTGTCATGCTGGTCGTAAAAATCCGCACCGGATCACGGGCGAATCTGAGCCGGCCGGAGGAGCCGCTGGAGATCAAACGCAAATTCATGGAGCACCTGGAGCGCCTCTCGTGAAAGCCGTCATCCTTGCTGCCGGAATGGGCACACGGCTTCATCCCATTACCGAGGAGCTACCGAAAGCATTTCTGCCGGTGGACGAAAAACCGCTGATCCACTATTCCCTGGAAAACCTGGCAGAATCCGGCATCACCGATGTGGTCATCGTCACCGGCTTCCTGCAGGAACGGTTTCATATTGAAATTGGTGAATCCTTCAATGGGAAGCTGAACATCGAATATGCCCACAATCCCCGGTATCAAGAGACCGGGAGCATGTATTCCCTCTCTCAGACGAAAAACCTGATCAATGGAGAAATTCTTCTTCTGGAATCCGATCTGCTCTACGAGGAGCGCGCGATTTCGGAGATTCTGGAAGAAAAGTCGAAAGACGTAATGTTGGTGGCACCACTCTCCGGCTCCGGGGACGAAGTATACATCACCGTGGATGAGAAGAATCACCTGACAAATCTCGGAAAAGATATCCCGGAGAAAGATCAAGCCATCGGTGAGCTGGTTGGCATCACTAAACTCTCGTATCCCTACCTGCAAAAGGTTTGGGAATATGCGGAATACGATTATGAATTAGGCGAAGAGAACTTGCACTACGAGGAGGTCATCGTCCGGGTAGCACAGAACGAGCGGCCGCTGCAATGCCTGAAACTCCCGGAACTGGCGTGGATCGAGATCGACAAGGCTGAAAACCTCCGGCGTGCCCGGGAGGAGATTTTTCCGGTGATTCATGAACGGTGATAATAGGTAATATTATTTACTAAAATTTTTCATAAGGAAGGTGATACGGAATGGGGTAAAACAACCGTTACCCTTGAACGAAAAGGAACGGTTATCGTTCTTAGAAATGTTCCTGCACAGATTTGCGACAACTGTGGTGAGTTTTACTTAGATGATGAGACTACAGAGCAGGTACTAAACCATGCCGAACGAGCTATTGGTCATGGAACCGAGGTCGAAGTCGCCCAATTTGTTGAATAACTCTGCTATACCTTTTTAAAAAACCATTTAAAACCGTTGGTTGTTTGTCGTTTTTGGTTTGCTGCAGGAAAGGATCGGTAACCTTAGAAAGGGTTTTTATTGCGTATATTTCAACTAACAACAAACTACAAACAACGAACAAAAAAACCGTAATAATTGACCCAAGACTCCGGACGCATGACGCTTTCAACCATAACACAATAACACTGTAACACAGAAACACTGTAACACAGAAACACATTTTTTCAACTTGAACACTTGAACACCTAAACACTATACTACTTTTTCTATGAAAAAAATCAAACGCAACATTTTGTTAAACCCCGGACCGGCAACCACAACCGATACCGTGAAGCAGGCGCAGGTGGTTCCGGATATCTGTCCCAGGGAAACGGAATTTCAGGTGGTCATGGACGGTATCCGTGAAGACCTTGTAAAAATTGTTCACGGCGGCACCGATTATGCGTCTGTGCTGTTCGGCGGCTCAGGAACATCGGCGATGGATGCGACGCTGGCGTCGGTCGTTCCGCCGGACGGAAAAATACTCCTGCTCATCAACGGTGCGTATGGCAAGCGGATGCAGCAAATTACCAAGACTTACGATATCGCAACCTCCGTCTACGAGGTGGAATGGGGTACGGCGCTGGACTGGCGGGTTGTGGATCAGATGCTCTCCAATGATCGAACCATCAGTCATATCGCCATGGTGCATCACGAAACCACCACCGGGATCCTGAATCCGCTGGAGCCGTTTCTGGCAATATCGAAAAAGTACAATCTGACCACGCTTGCGGATACCATTTCCAGCTATGCGGGGATTCCCATCGATCTCCGGGAGACGCCGGTGGATTTCCTCATGTCCACCTCCAACAAGTGCATCCAGGGGATGGCCGGACTGGCATTCGTCATCTGCAAAAATATATCATTGGAAAAGTTGAGCAAGTTCAAGGGCCGGACATTTTATCTGGATCTCTACAAGCAGTACGACTACTTCGAGCGCACCGGGCAGATGCGCTTCACGCCGCCGGTGCAGGTGACTTACGCTTTGCGCCAGGCCATCGACGAATATTTCGAGGAGGGCGAATCCAATCGTTGGGACCGGTACAGTAAGAGCTACAAGACGCTCATCGATGGACTCACTAAATTGGGTTTCCGGTTTCTGCTTGGTGATGATGTAAAGCACTCACGAATTCTCACCACTATCTACGAGCCGGACCATCCCAACTATGATTTCAACGACCTGCACGACCGGCTATACGAGCGGGGATTTACCATTTACCCCGGCAAAGTATCGGATAAAGACACCTTTCGGCTCTCAGTGCTCGGCGCCATCGATCATACGGATATCCGGGATTTCCTGGTAAACCTTGAGGAAGTATTGGACGAAATGGATGTTGAGATACGGTATTCGCGATTTTGAATATTACGTAGAGTAAATTTTCTTCCGATTCAGCGCATATTTTCTACCATTATATTGACAACACAACTCTCCTTTTTGATTTCCCTCTCTTCTGAAGAGAGGGAAAAAGAACTCTCTGACACTTAGTGATGCTTTCCCCTTCCTCTTTTGAAAATGGAGGGGACCAAGGGGATGGAGTTGTGTTCGAGATTTTTGAGAAATCCGTAAAGTAGATCAATTCCAAAAGTCGTAGACAGTGTAAATTATACGCACGCTTCGCAATCAAATTACGAGACTCACTTTTACAGCCTGGGATTCACCGTAGTGATTCATTCCAGTGCATAATGTCTCAGTCCCCATTCCCGGGCTTATACTTTTCCAACTTCAAAATCATCGATCCGATTGTCGCTTTGCTCCGCATCAAAACGGGAATATGTCCCTTTTCCCGGGACAACCAAATCTGAAGTTTCCCCTCGTACTTAAATAGAAAATCCGACTCTACGAACGGTTCCACCACGTAGCAGTCAAAATCTCCGGCTGGAACTCTCACCGATTCCGTTCGCTTCACGCCCAGAAGAAACGGGGACACCTTGTCGTTATCATAACTGGACATTCTGATGGTATCGCCGACACTCAACTCCAGTGACCGGATATAATAGAACAGTGAGAGGACGTCCTGCATGTACGTTTCGATGGCCAGTGTATCTTCACTGGAATAAGCCATCATTTTGTCGTAGTCAAACCAGACGGAGTAGTCTTTATTATAACTTCCCTCGTTTAAAGACTTCTCGAACTGAATTGTGGCAAATGTTGAGGTATCTATCCAGCTGGTGAGCTGATCCCGTACTTTGTAAAATGCATCAACGAAATTATTGGATTTGGTGCGGGATTCCAGACGATAGGTGGTTTGCCCGTGTACTGTATCGAGTCCGGCCACTTCCATAGTAGAAGTTCCGGCGTTGATGAACCCGTAATTCAGCGCGAAGGTGAGCTTCTCACCGGTGTGAAATTCCTGTCCGGCTGCGCGGGAAAAAAGGCCCAGAACAAGCAGAACAAACAGACAACTGATAAAAACATTTTTACGCATAATTGCATAGTATATAGCATAAACAGGAAAACACCAAGCCAGATGATGTAAATAACCCGTGAGACAAATCAATATTTCACGTGACAGCGGTAGTTCTGTTTGTAGTGGGCTTAAAAATTGTGTAATATTAAAACTATGGGGAGAAAAAAAGATTCTCTAAGTAACATCCGACAGTACGAAAAAACCCGTTATAAGGGGTTAGATCAGCGTCTGGTTCACAGCCTTGAATACCGAATCGTTACCAATTTTATCGAAGAGATCTACGCGATAAACGATAACGTTCTGGATGTCCCGTCTGGCTACGGGCGTTTTACCGATTTTCTGCTGGAGCGGCCGATGAACGTTGTAGTGGCGGATCTGAATCCTAACATGCTCCACCGTGTATATGAGCGGTTCGGTACCCAGGCCCGGTTCGCTAATGCGGATATCATGAATCTCCCGTTCAGAGATGACGCTTTCCACGGCCTGCTCTCCATGCGATTAATTCAGCACTTTCACACGCCCGAAGATCGCATCCGGGCGTTCTCCGAAATCCGTCGGGTAATAACCGAATGGGCGGTCGTTTCCGTGTACACCTCATCCGCAGCACACAAACTGATGCGATTCTTCAGAAATCACCATAAGATTACCATGGCGGATGAGGAGCAGATTGAAGAGGAAATCCGGGAAGCGGGGCTCAAAATCCTGGACTCGAAAAAAATCCTGCCGGGCATCCACGCCCAGACAATTTTATTACTCCAGCCGAAGTAACGGCTACTCACGCAACTTTTTTTTCCACCGTTTTTTCCGACGTTTCCGCACCAACGCTTTGGCGACGAGCCGCCTGTCCCGTTCATAATTCTCGCTGTAGGCTCTGAGAAACTGATCCCGGTAACAATTCGGATGTAATTCATCCAGATCGCAGGGACAGAGATCCATCTTGGTAATATCCTTAATCCGGTGATAATCCCAGAGATGGAAGTGGCGCGTCCCCCTGTTCAGATCCACCAGAAAGATCTTCCCGGGCTCAACCTCATTCACCAGGAAATTTGCCAGCGTCAAATCATTGTGCGTAAAGTTCGCGACGTGCAGCCGTTTGACCATCCCGGCGATGATCTCCACAATGCGGGCCTTGTCAGCTTCCGGCACATCCATGTAGCGCAGGATCTTCCTGGCAGAGTTAAACTCCTCCACACTTTCCGATATATAGAAATTCTCCCGGACAATCCCGTATCGCCGTGAGGTATACACGATAAGCGGCGGTGGAGTTGGGACATTATTGGCCAGAAAAAAGTGCGCCGCGTCCCAGGATTTTTTTGCCCGGGAGCGCATAACGGGACTTAAAATCTTCGAAATCGTATTCCGCCAGCCAAACCACTTGATGACGTATTCTTCGGGAAATCCGTCCACCGGATAATTCAACCTGGCGACCAGGTTGGTGGTATCCTTGTAAGTATCGATTGCGTGCTCGCGAATCCAGTCCCGATCGGAAAATCGTTCTATCTGCTTCCGGGAAAGCTGAACACCGTGATGCGGTCTGTAAATCATCGGAAAGCCCGCATCATCGATTTACACATTCGTCGGATCATTCAGATGCCTGCCCTCCTCGTACAATTCCAGGATCTTGTCCCGCGTCCGTATCGACGACTTTCCGTCCGGCTTGTAGTAATAATACTCCCGCCGTTCGGCGGCGTTTTTCTGCATCGCGGGGGTCGGATTCAGCGCCTTCCGAATCCCGTCTTGTAACTCCTCCGGCGAGAAGATGTGAACAAACGCATCCTTCAGGAATTCCCGGTTGTCGATATTCAGAATGTGCTGCCCGTCCGAGTGGCGCATATTATCGTGATCCAGGTCGTAGATGACGCCGGTCTTCCCGGTGGCCAAAAAATTGTAGACAGTGCTGGACGCCGCGGCCACCAGCGTATCGGTGGCATACATCAATGGAATAATATTATACTCGTCCTTCGGAATCAGCGTAGCGTGATCGTACTTCCGGAGCCGCCACTGGATTGTCCGATGCTGGCTGTGATGCGCAAATTTCCCCATCCAGGCGTAGTGGTGAAGTTTGATGATCAGGTTGTAATCGGTGGTCGCCTCGAAAATTGCGTCTTTCAAATCGTACACGCTGGTCGGCTTGTAGGTTGGCGCGTACAGCACCGTCTTTTTCTCGGGATCCAACCCCAGATCGGTGAGGATCTTCTCCCGGTCAAAATGTTCTTCCCAGAAGAGGGGATCCAGCTTTGGGAGGCCGACTTTGTACACATGCGAACCGTTCAGCACGCCGGACTGCTCCAGCGCCTCCACCCGGTATTGTCCTTCCACCAGGATATCGTAGTGGTGCATATTATGGTTCTTCAGATTCCGGAACAGGATAGTCTTGAGCCCCATGCCGTGGTGTACCAGGCAGAGCATGGTCTTACCAAATTTCTTTTCCTCAACAGTGTCCGGACAGATCACAATATCAAAGTGCTCATCTTCATCGGATATCTGATGGCCTTCCCTCTTCCACTGCTCCAGGTACGGCTTAGTCTTGTCAATTTCGAAGATCCAGAGCCGCCGTACCAGCTCGTGAGAAAGCGACAGGTACACGTCGAACCGGTCGTCCGCCTCGAATACATCAATGAGCGGGTCGTACGCTGCCTTGTGATAGAGATATTGCATCTTGAACAGCACTTTGATTTTAGACATAGAAAAAACCCGTCCGAATTTGCTCAATTTCCATCTGCTAATTCACCGTACTCGATTCCAGCAAATCATCCATCGTGTCCCGTACCCATTCCGGCGAAATGGAGTACATGCAGAGCAGCGGCTCATCGTCATTAATGCACTGATTTTTTTCGCAGGGACTGCAATACACATCCGCGTTCAGATTGACCGAAGGGCTTGAGCGTAGTCCGGTGCTCTCCGTATTGCCTGCGCCCCAGAGTCCCACCGTCGGTACGCCGGCCGCATCCGCGATGTGCATAGGGCCGGAATCGTTGGAGACGAACAGCTGACACTGTCCCATCAAACGAATAGACTCTCCCAGCGATGTCTCCCCTGCCAGATTTAATACATTTGCACCGGAACTTTCCCGGAGTCTTTCTCCCGCTTCTCGCGCATCGTTCCCACCAAAAATGATAAATTGCACTTGCGCATCTTTATAAGAGTCAAACAGTTGAATCCAGTTCTTTTCCGGCCAGCGCCTGGAGGTCGCCACCGAGTGCGGGTTGACGCCGATTCGGATCGCTGCGTTATCCCATCCCTGGGGCATTTGGATTTCTTCGTTTCCCAGCGAATCGAATTCCGGCGAATTTCCCATAGATATTGAATCCGAGTAATCGCTCAGCAGGTGACAATATTTGTCCGAGCGATGCATGGATTTACCGGTCTTCAGCGAATACCGGTTGGTCAGCATCCAGGAGCGGAACTGGCCGGTGTAGCCGACGCGTTCCGGGATTCGCGCCCGGAAGATGGTCATCGCGGTGGAGAAGGAATCCGTCAGCAAAAACGCCTTATCGTACCCCGTCACCTTCAGTGACTTAATAATTCGGCGTCGGGATTTTGAGGTCTTCACCTCCTCCCTGGAGAACTCGACAATGTTATCGATTTCTCCCACAAACCGGTAAACCGGCGCCACCCAATCTCTGGCGAACACGGTAATTTCGGCGTCGGGAAAGACTGTCCGGGTCTGACGAACCATGGGAATCGCCATGACTGCATCGCCGATCCAGTTGGGAGAGTAGATGAGAATTTTCATAGGAATTTAGATTATCGGGGAAAGGTGTTTGAGTCGGTTGGCTATTGCAACAGTATTAAAGGGAATCACTTGCGCTGACGGTAGAGGTTGGTATCCACGACGCCCGCCATTTTTGATTGATCGAGATTGTCGTCGAGGAAATCAATGACTTTCCCGGCGGTCTTTCCAGGCTCCTGGATGGTTGCGTTGTAATTTACATAGATATAGTCCACGTTCGGTTGCCTTTCCATCCACTGCTCAACATGCTGTAGGTGCTGGTTGAACAATCGGGACATTTCGGTGTCATCCTCGGCGCTCGGTGCTTCTTTTCCACTCCGCTCCAGCATCTTCCGCTGGGAGGCCAGGATCTCTTCCATCGCCCGCCGCATAAAGATGATCTTGTACTCGTATTCCTCAGGCAAATCCAGCAGCAGCCGTGACACCATCTTGACGACCTTGCCTTCACACTTCGGCAGCCAGGACTGGTCTTCCTTGATCTGTTTGACCTGTTCGAACTCGTAATAGCCCTTGGGATTGTCTTCGTCCGGCTTCCGGATATCGTCGGTCACCACTTCCAACCCGCCGGCCTCCAGCATTTTCATCATCATGGAGGTACCGGAGCGGGGGAGTCCGGAAACGATGGTTATGAAGTTATTCATGTGGTTAGTGTGTTACCATATTAAAGTGTTATTGTGTTCACGTGTTTAAGTGTTAAGGTTAAAACCCGTTAGCAGCCAAGAGTATGAGTCTTATTCAGTACCTTGAATTGTTATAAATCATTTATGATTCCTTATCTTTCTCTGCGCCCTCTGCGTCTCTGCGGTGAATTTTTTATCTGTCATCAATTGGAGTATCCGCGACATCAGCGTGCTATTTCCGAACTAGATATATCCCAGATCCCGCAGCCGCTCCTCGATCTTTTTCGACTCATCATCGCTGAATCCGCCGCCATCGGAGCGATACCCTTCATACTGTTCCGTCATTATGTCCCGGAATTTTTCGGCGACTTCTTCCTCTTTCGTCGTCAGTTTGTCGATCCGGTTTTCCCTCTCTCCCGGATCTTCCACAAGATTATAAAATTCTTCCGCGCCTTCGGAGAGGTTCCGGATCAGCTTGTAAGTGTCAGTCCGCACGAACTGGAGCGATCCCTTGCCGCGCTCTTCGTACAGTTCTTCCCCGTACGCAACGGTTTCTTCCAGTTCCTCATCGTAGAATAGTGGCGTCAGGCTCTGACCATCGAATTCCTCATCACTCTCGATTCCCATAATGTCAAGCATGGTCGGCACCAGGTCGACGGCGGTGGTGGTCTGCTCAACGCGTTTGCCTTTGGGAACGTCGGCGCCCTTGAAGATCAGCGGTACCCGGATGTCGTCCTCCAGCATGGTCTTGTGCTGGGGATAGTTAAAGTAGTAATCCTCCCAGTTCGGATTATCCGGGCCGAGCGTCTCCCCGTGATCGGCCGTCAGGGCAATCGCCGTGTTGTCCCAGATGCCCAGATCCTTCAGCTGCTGATTCATCGGCTGAATAAAGTGCTCGTCCATGTATTTCAGCTTGCCGTCATAATACGCCCAATCCGAAAGTTCGTCCTGGGGCATCTTGCCGGAATAAAGCAGCCACTTCTCTGAGAGAAAATGCACCTCAAAATAGTGCGCCCAGATGAAGAACGGCTGATCGGCGTGCTCCTTCATCCAGTTGAGCATGTCAGGAATCCACCAGTTGCCCCAGAGGGTCTGCATGGTTTCGTCGTCCTTTTTGTACTCCTTGGAATTCCAGCTGGACTCCTTGGTCGGCTCGTTGTAGTAATCGAATCCCTCGGCGAATCCATGCGTCGATCCCAAAAAATTTATCCCGACAAATCCGGCGGTGCTGTACCCCTTTCCCTTCATCATCTCGGCCAGGGTTTTACTCTGTACCTTTGAAAACGGATGCCGGATGCCGTGTTTTTGGGGATGCTTACCTGTGAGCATGGTTGCATGGGAGATGGGCGTCAGACAAGAAGCGCAGATATTATTTTCGAAGAGTGTCCCCTCGGCGGCAATTTCGTCCACCCCTTTGGATTCAAATCGATCGTATCCGTAGCAGCTAAAATGATCCGGCCGCACCGCATCCAGGGTGATAAAAATCAGATTTTGTTTCCCCATATTATCTCCGCGCTCTTGTTCGGTTCAATTTTGTTCGAATATCAAATATATTACCCCAGTGAAGGAATTGCCAGCGGCGTTCAAGTTTTTGATCAATTGAATTCAATACCTTTTAATTAATCGAATCAAAATACACATATTTCTAACTCCCCCTTTTTTCTTGATAAAAAAGGGGGAGAAAAAATCAAGAAAACTTCGAACTCGCACATATTTCAGAGAAAGATAGTCTTACATAAAAGTCTACTCGGGAAATAGTAATCTAATCAATTTCTATTGTGGTGCTCAGACACGAAGTTTTCATATAACCTTGATGATTCATAAATCGGAATAAATGAACATTATCGATATGACTTAAGAGCAATAATTTCAATTATGTAGAGACGTGCCATGGCACGTCTCTACTTGTGCAATTATTCCCCGCCTTCCCTTCACCAAGGTGCCAGACAAATGGGGCACCATCGCGGGTGTCCGGAGAACGTCTTGTTGTTTTTTGAATTATGCAGGTTAAAAAAAGTTCTTCTAAACTTTTTCGGAATCCTTTCGCCAGTTGCGGCCTTGGAAACTGATTTGCCCAACGCTCGGTGAGCGAAAGAGAGTGAGAACCAGCTGTCTGACCGAAGGGAGTTCTGGTTCTCACCTGGAGCGAACCGTTAGCGTTTTCAAATCAGTTTTCACAGCCGGATTTTTGCACACTTTTTATAAAAAAGTGTGTGAAAAACGGAAATGACGTTCTTGTTGCGCATAGTATTTTCATCCCAGATATTAAAACCACTCCTTTTTTCAAATCAAACTAAAATAACAAATACCGGGAGGTACCGATGCAATTCCACCAGGGCCGCCTCATAGATCACGTCCATATCCGCGTCTCGGATCTGGAACGGAGTAAAGAGTTTTATCGCAGGGTGCTGCGATCCGTTGGACGAAAAATCACCAGCGAAAGCCCACACCATTTTGCGGCCGACGAGCTCTTTGTCACCGCAGATAAAGAGCCGACCAACAACTTCCACCTCGCATTCCAGGCTGCCTCACCAGAGATGGTGCAGCGGTTTTACTCCGCCGGGCTCGAAGCCGGAGGACAGGACAACGGCGCGCCGGGGGAACGCTCGCAATACCACCCCGGATACTACGGTGCCTATATCCTGGATCCGGACGGAAACAACATCGAAGCCGTTTACCACGGCCCGGCAGAGCGATCGGCAGACTCGGTGGTGATTACTGCTGCGATGCAGGAGTAGTGTAATAAAATCTCGATACAAAAGAATGAGCCTTGAAATCTCATTTCGAGGCATATACAAGTTTGGGGATAGAGTTTGATAAAGGTGTACCGCCTCGTAATAAAATTACGAGGCTACGGGTGAGTTCTTCGTCGGTAATCCCCGCCGCGAATTGGTCGCTGCCAGTCAAGAATGCGTAACACGCAGTACGCAATACTTAACGAGAAATCCTCAAGTTCCCGGGTATACCATTACCCCGCCTGCGGAAACCACATTTTCATTTTCCCAACACCACGATTCGACCACGAATAATAGGGCACAAGTTGAATCTCAGCTGTTTCTCCGGAATCCATCATCGGTACTTCTCCCCTCAGCACACCGACTCCACCGAGCAGATCATTACGCATTTCTTCTGACAGTCCTTGATCGTCCGCTATCACCATTTTATCAATATACCTGTCATTATCAACCTCTTCCGCACAGTAGACAATCGGGCCGCGCTCCAGCGCCACCTTGCCGCGATCCGCTTCCACCTTCTCATGAGCTTTTATTCGACGGACTTCCATGGGGCAATTCAGAGTAAGAGTATCACCTTTTTCCCAGCGACGGGTGACCACGGCGTAGCCATTTTCGGTGGTATAGTTCGCTTCCTCGCCGTTTACCAGGATTTTCGGCTTCCCTTCGTACGCATCGGCGTATGTATACAGATCGCCGGGAACCGCATCGTTCTGTGCCCAGCCCGGAATCCGGACATGGACGGCAAACCGCTTCTGTGACTCCGGGTCAACTGCAATCGAGATAATTCCGTCCCAGGGATAATCCGTTTCCTGAGTCACCGTAACCGCCATACCGTCCACCGTGATATCCGCGCTGTTGGCCATAAACAGGTTGATGTACAGTTTCTCCCCTTCGGTGGCGTATACCAGGTTCGGAATCGACGGAATAAAGCGGATCATGTTGGTAGGACAACAGGAACAGTCGAACCAGTCTTTCCGGGTACAGGCACCCTGATTAAAAGTGTACTCGCCGTTGGACTCCAGCGGATTGGGGTAAAAAAAGTGCGTCCCGTCCAGCGACAGCCCGGAAATCAATCCGTTATACAGCGTTCGCTCGATGATATCGTAATATTTGGAATCTCCGGTCAGCAGAAACAACCGGTGATTCCAGTAGACGCTCCCGATGGCCGCGCAGGTCTCGCTGTAGGCTGTGAGATTCGGCAGTTCATAGTTCTCGCCAAACGATTCTCCCTCGTGTTTGGCGCCAATACCGCCGGTGACGTACATCTTTTTATACACCATGTTTTCCCAGAGATCGTCCACGGCCTGGCGGTACGCCTGGTCTTTGTAAATCGCTGCGATATCGGTCATCCCGGCGTACATGTAGACGGCGCGCACTGCATGACCGACCACCTCATCCTGCTCGGTGACCGGCTTGTGATCCTGGGCGTACGGTCCGAACCGTTCTTCTCGCTCCGGATCTCCCCGGCGATCCAGGAAAAATTTGGCCAGCTCAAGATACTTTTTCTTGCCCGTCACCTGGTAGAGCTTGATCAACCCGGTCTCTATAACCTGATGGCCAGGCACCTTTTCCAGTTTGCCCGGACCGAAAGTCTCCACCATCAGGTCGGCGTTCTTCAGCGCGATGTCCAGAAAGGTGCGTTTGCCCGTGGCCTTGTAATGGGCAACAGCCGCCTCGTACATGTGTCCGGCGTTATACAGCTCGTGGCTCATGGAGAGGTCCTCCCAGCGCTCCCCGGGCTCCACCCATTCCGCAGGTGGATTTTTCGGGTCAATAGTGCGCCAGGTGGTGAGATAGCCGTCCTCTTCCTGGCCCACTTTGATAATGGCAATCACGGAATCGATATACGATTCCAACTCCGCATCAGGAGAGCTGGCCAGGGATAACGACGCTCCTTCGATAATCTTGTAGACGTCCGTGTCGTCAAACGGCATTGCGCCTTTGGTGGTACCTTCCATTTCGCCGCCGGCGATCAGAAAATTATCCATCCGGCCCTCGGTACTGCACTTTTCCAATGCATATCTGATGGTGGTATTCTGTACGGTTTTTATCTTGGGGAGCCAGAAATTATCGGAAAGACGGACCTGGATACTTTTTACCGGAGAGATGGGATACCCCTCGTTGGGTTGCTGCGCACAACCTAATAACACGCTAATGACAAGAAGTAAAATTGTAGATCTCATGACACACCCTCCGGGTTTGGGGTTCGACCAATTAAATTGTATGCGCGAGCGTTCTGTTTCACGCAAATTGCGCGATATTATAATTCAGTACAGGTAAATGGTTTATATAATATCGTGTAATGTCGAACGTCAGGCGTATGAGATCGCCGCAATAAATATCAATAAATCTGAGCCCGGACGATTACGGAAAAAGCCGGTAAATTCCTCCGGTAAGGAGAAATTTTTAGAGTAGCCGCATAATATCGTTGTAGATCACAAAAACCATCAGCGTTAACAACAGTGCCATTCCGACCTGCTGGACGATCATGCGGGTCTTTACGCTCAGGGGATCGCCCTTAATCCCCTCAATCATGGTAATCACCAGATGCCCGCCATCCAGTGCCGGTACCGGCAGGATGTTCAGAAACCCGATATTGATGCTGATAATCGCCACCAGATTCAGCAGATTCATAAACCCGTTCCGGGCACTGTCTCCCGCCAGTTTTGCAATAAAAATGGGACCGCCGACGGATTTCATCGATTCTTCGCCGGTAATGAGCATCTTCAAGGAGACCACCGTGACTTTACCCCACCACCAGGTCTGCGACAGGCCCGATCCCAGCGATTCAAAAAGTCCTGCGCTCCGGCGATGCACCTCCGGAGAGATTCCGATAAGTCCAATTTCTTTCAGTTCACCATCAGTAAACTGCCTATCGACTTTGGTAGTTAACGTTGCCGACTGAGTTTCGCCGTTCTGTACCCAGGTTACGTCAATTTCCGTGTTGGGCAGGTTGTGGATGATATTCGTGAGCTCCTGCCAGGTGTCGACCTGTTCTCCGTTTACAGATGTAATCCGCGCCCCGGGTTTCATCCCGGCTTCAGCCGCCGGATAGTCCTGCACCACCTGATCCACAACTGTGGTATCCGAACTCTCCGGGATTCCCTGGGCCAGTGTTATGAAACTAAAAATGATGGCCGCCAGAATGAAGTTCATCAGCACTCCGGCGCTCATAATGAAGATCTTCTGGGGAATACTCTTGGAAGCAAACTCCCATGGCTCGCCCTTGATCTCTTCGTCCATACTTTCATCCAGCATACCGGCCATTTTTACATAGCCACCCAGCGGTACGGCACCGAGACAGTATTCAGTCTCGCCCTTCTGCTTTTTAAAGAAATGCGGCGGGAATCCGATGGAAAACCGGTCAACCCGCACTCCGGACATCTTTGCTGCAAAGAAATGTCCCAGTTCGTGCACCAGGATAATAAGCCCCAGCGCAAAAATTATTGCCAATATATTGATAATCATAACAGTCCGTTTCTAATTGAGTTGCTTTGCCCTCCCGTTCAGGGCCAACCTTTACGGGATTTCTAATTTAGGCTCTATAAAAGCCTTTGTCCACTGTTCCGTTTCCAGGATAACTTCCAGAGAAGGATGAAGCGTAGTATCATGGGCTTCCAGAGCCTGTTCCACTAACTCCGGAATATCCGTAAAACCGATTTTTTCATCCAGGAACGCGTACACAGCCACCTCGTTCGCTACATTCAACACCGCAGGCAGAGTTCCCCCTTCCTGCAAGGCCTTGTATGCCAGCTCGATGCTCCGGAATTTTTCCGTATCGGCCGCCTCAAAAGTCAATTGTCCCAGCGATGCCAGATCCAGCGTATCCCACCGTGGCGGAGCGTGCTCCGGATACAATAACGCATATTGAATCGGTACCTTCATATCCGGGATACCTAGCTGTGCCTTCACCGAACCATCCGCAAATTCTACCATGGAATGGATAATCGACTGTGGATGCACGAGTACCTCGATACGATCCGGCGGAATATCGAACAGCCAATGTGCCTCAATGACTTCGAGTCCCTTGTTCATCATGGTGGCCGAATCGATGGTAATCTTTTTCCCCATATTCCAATTCGGATGATCCAGTGCCTGCGAGACAGTCAGCGTTTTAAAATCCCTGGCAGGAGTATTCAGGAATGGCCCGCCTGAGGCAGTGAGAATAATCTTATTCACCTCGCTTAGTTGCTCCCCGCGCAGGCACTGCCAGATGGCGCTATGCTCGCTGTCGACAGGATAAAGCGCGACATCGTGCTCTGCCAGTTTCCGCCGAATCAGATCGCCGGCCATCACCAGGCTCTCTTTATTCGAGAGCGCCACGTCCGTCCCGGCTTCGATGGCCCTGATGGTTGGCTCCATTCCAGGTGATCCGACTATCGCATTGAGCACGAGCGTCGCGTCATCCCTGGCTGCTAGTTCTAACAGGCCGATCCGCCCTCCCAATATTTCAATATTTTCAGCGGCCAGCGCGTCGCGCAATTCCGGTAATTTAGATTCATTAACGAGGCAAACCACATCGGGCTGGTATTGCCGGGCCTGTTCAGCAAGCAATTCGGCGTTGGAATACGCTGACAACCCGGTAACCCGAAACCGGTCCGGATGGGCATCGACCACCTTCAGCGCACTTACGCCGATTGATCCGGTACTGCCCAGAATTGTTAAAAATTTGATGGGAGACTCCATCCGATTGTCCCGTGTAGTGTCCAGATGTTTAAATTCGTTCGAAGTGTCAGTCCGGTGGTGATTCGCCTGTATTGCCTGTATAGTGCCAGGCCGCCGTGAATCGTCCGGTGCTCATATCGGCCATCATGCGCCGTGCCGATGGCCGAATTCCCACTGACATCCACTTTTCCATCGACGAAGCTTGCCGCCAAATCCGCGCGGATTGTCCAGTACCCGAGAAACCATCCGTACTGAAAGCTGATATCCAGGCTGTTTGCAGAGAAATTTCCGGCATCCGCCACCTTTTGATTGAGTACGCCAATGGCCAGCGCGTGCAGGCTGTCCGTACCCACCGCCGACCGAAAACGCGCTCCGTAGCCGTTTAATACGGCTCCCCGGTTTTCCAGAGCCAAGGTATTATACCGGAGAATTAGCTGGAGATTCGAGGTCACGTCTCCCATGGCTGTGAAAGTACCGAGACTGGTAATACCGTCCGGAGGATTACCATCATATCGCGATTTCTGATGGGTAAACCCTCCGGACTGCTGATAATAAAATTGGATCCTCGGAAATTCCCCGTCGGCCGGGAACACAAATCCCGGAATTTCACCCAGGTGCAGTCCCCAGTGATCCGCGAACCGATTCAGATTTCCGGTGATCTGCGTTGAATCACTTCCGGAAAAATCAACCGGGAGGCGGTATTGCCCATACAGACTGCCTCCAAAAATGATAAAGCACAGGCTACCTAGTATTAGTCGAAGCGTTCGCATAGGAAGGTAATATACGGTATTTGTCACTGGAATCACGAATGCTTTGGCGCTCGGAATCGGTGAGCGGCTGTTCCCGGAATTCGCATCCGAAGACATCCTGAAATCCCGCACGGATATGCCCACACAGCGCCGCCATATCAATATCTCTGGAAAGGTGCTTCCGTAATTCGGTCGTTTTCGAATCCAGTTGGCGGCGAACTGCTTTCTCTTGCTCAGATGTCAGATTCAAAAATTCCGGCAATGCTCTATGGGCTGCACCAAGCAGAATAGAGCCGTGCTGGAGAACTTCGGACCCGAATTTTCGCTGGGCACTGCCAACCACCTTTTTGTCCGCCAGTTGGAGCTCGTATTTCGTGGTGGATGAAAAACACGCCAGCGATCCGATCGTGTCGTTATACTGACTCCGCAGATCGGAGCCCGCCTCATTCAGCCGAATATCCGCACCCAACCGAAGAATACCCGCAGCCAGCGCCTGACTGATTTTGTTGTGAATTTCATGAACGCCGCCCCGGCCAATCGGGGAGCCCGCCGGGATGATGACAGAGTAGGTAAGTTCGTCGGCGTGCAAAATAGCACGTCCTCCCGTCGGACGCCGCACTACATCAATTCCCCCGTTCCTGCACGCGGTAAAATCAATGGAATCTGTAGCTTGGTGGTGTCCCAGAGAAAGGGCATACGGCTTCCACTGGTAAAACCGCAGGACCGGCAATTCTTTGGAATGGTGAGTCAGGTATGTATCGGCGGCCATGTGAAACTGACCGCTTTCCGTACTCAGCGGGATAAAGCGCCAGAGTGGGGGCGCCATCAGCCTATAATGCCGCGTTCACTCTGTTCAACGAACTGGATGATATATTTGACTTCTTCAGTTTGTGTCAACTGGGTCTTGATCTGTTCCAGGGCCTGCGATGTGTTGTACTCCGAACGGAATAGCAGGCGATAAGCCTTCTTTATAAGGGACCGATTTTCGGCGGTGAATCCTCTGCGGCGTAATCCGACCACGTTGAGGCCGGCATATGTCAACGGCTCGGAACTGGCAAGGATAAATGGTGGGACATCTTTGGATACCCGATATCCTCCCCCGATATATGCGTGCTTACCGATGCGTACAAATTGATGCACCGGCACCAATCCGCCGAGGATTACATAATCTTCCAGGGTTACGTGACCAGCCAGATTGACGGCATTCGCCAGAATTACATTATCGCCGAGAAAACAATCGTGCGCCACATGAGCGTACGCCATTATCAGGCAATTCCGCCCGAGCAGCGTCTTGTGCCGATCATCTGTCCCCCGGTGAATTGTCACGTACTCTCGAATCACCGTGCTCTCGCCAACTTCCACATAGGTGTTTTCGCCATTGAACTTGAGATCCTGGGGGATTTCACCCACGACCGCCCCGTGGAATACCTTGCAGTTCCGTCGGAGTATTGTGTTCTCTCCGATCATCGCATGAGCACGGATTTCCACCCCGTCTTCAATAACCGTATTTTTTTCGACGATGGAAAACGGACCGACAGAGACGTTCTCGCCAATTTTTGCGGAATCGTGAATAATTGCAGACGGATGAATGCTCAAAACTAGTCGTCCTGCTCCACTACTGAAGCACTGAGTTCAGCTTCGGCGACCACCTGTCCGTTTACATATGCTTTTCCGCGCATCTTACAGATGGATAGCCTGTATTTTAAAAGTTCCAATTCCAATCGGATTTGATCGCCGGGTACAATGGTTTTCCGAAATTTGACGTTATCGATTCCGGTAAAGTACACCAGTTTATTTTCCGGATTATCCACGGTATTCAACAGCAGAATCCCACCGGCCTGCCCCATGGCTTCCAGTACCAGAACACCCGGCATTATTGGTTTTCCAGGAAAATGACCCTGAAAAAAATGTTCGTTAATGGTCACGTTCTTGATGGCTGTTACCCGCTTCTGCGGTTCCAGGTCCAAAATTCTGTCGACCAACAAAAACGGATACCGGTGCGGCAGGATTTTACTGATGGCACGGACATCAAAAAAGTACTGGCTGTCATCTTGCTGCTCACTCTGATATTTTTCCCGGATCAGCTGTCGTTCATACTCTTTTTTAATTTTCTTCACCAGTTCCACGTTCGCCGCATGGCCGCTGCGGGCTGCAATAATGTGTCCTTTAATCGGCATACCTAACAACGCCATATCACCAATAAGGTCCACAACCTTGTGCCGGGCTGGCTCGTTGTAGAACCTGAGTTCTTTGCTGTCCAGGATTCCGTTTGTGCCGAGCGTAATATCGTCCTCGATCTTAAATAATCTCTTCAGCCGGTCAAACTCGGATTTCTCGATTTCCCGGTCAACGATCACCACAGCGTTTTCCACATTGCCGCCCTTGATCAGGCCTTGTTCCTTCAGGTCCTCGACTTCGTGAAGGAAGCAAAACGTCCGGGCTTCGGCAAATTCGTCGGCGTATTCGTCTTCCAGAGAATAGAGGGCCGTATACTGCGTTCCCAGAGTCGGATTTTTATAGTCGATCATAAAGGTAACGCGAAGCCGGTCGGACGGCAGCAGATGGATATCCACTTCCCGATCCGGGTCAGAATAGGTGATCGTCTTGTCGATCTGCAGTTCCTGACGCTCCTCATCCTGTTCCCGGAATCCAACTTCGAGCAGCGCGTCCACATACGGTTTTGCACTGCCGTCCATAACAGGTGGTTCCGGCCCGTTTAGATCTACCATGACATTATCTAATTGCAAACCGGCCAATGCGGAGAGCACGTGTTCCACCGTATGCACTTTGGCGCCATTTGCCTGGATTGTCGTCCCCCGGGAGATATCCACCACATGTTCAATATCTGCCTGAATCGCCGGCGCCTCTTCCAGGTCTAACCGCCGAAATTGAAAGCCGGTATTCACCTCCGCCGGACGGAATGTCATTTTGCACGGTTCACCGGTATGGAGGCCGTACCCTTCTATGGAAATTGGTTTTTGTATCGTTCGTTGCTTCTTCACTCCGGATTCTCTTTCTTCTCTATGGTCTCTTCCAAAGATTTAATACGGCTGGCCATCTCCGGGAGTTGTCGTATATAAATTACCTGTTTGCGTTCTTCGCTGTGGGACTGTGCCGGGAATCCGGATACGGTCTCATGTCCCTCAATATCTTTGGTAACACCTGACTTTGATGCAATTGTGACCTGATCACCAATTTTCAGATGTCCGGCGAGGCCGACCTGACCGCCAACGACCACATAATCGCCCAGTTGCGTACTGCCGGAAATACCAACCTGCGCCACAATAAGGCAACCCTTGCCGATTTTCACGTTATGACCTATCTGCACCAAGTTATCCAGCTTGGATCCCTGGCCAATAACCGTTTCCCCCAACGTTGCGCGATCAATGGAACAGTTGGAGCCAATCTCAACGTCGTCCTCAATCCGTACGGCCCCCACCTGACGGATTTTCCGGTGGATACCATCTTCCTGAGTAAACCCGTAACCGTCGCTCCCGAGCACGGTTCCGCTGTGCACAATACAATTGGCACCGATGGTAGTACGATCATAGACGGTGATGTTCGGATAGAGATGGGTATCGTGACCGAGAGAGCAGTCCTGTCCAATATTCACGTTGCCTTCGATAATCGCGTTATCTCCAATGATGCAGTGACTGCCGATCACCGTGTTCGGACCGATGGTCACCTTTTCACCGATTTTTGCCGATGAATGAATTACCGCCGACTCATGGATACCTTGGAAGGACAGCGGATGAGGTGGTCGGAAATGATCGATGAGGATTTTGACGGCCAGCTGAGGATTATCGACCTGAATCCGGGGTTCAAAATCCCCGGAATAACTTGTAGGTAAAATAACTGCCGCAGCTTTGGTTTCTGAGAGATACGTAAAGTATTTAGAATTCCCGACGAAGGTAATTTCGTTCTCATTAGCCAGCTGGATCTCGGCGATGTCAGTAATACTGACGTCGGGAGCACCGCCATGGAGCTCCCCTTCCACCATGGCTGCAATTTCAGATAGTGATGTATTCACGAAATGTTCTACGCAGGCAGCCGTCTATGTGTTATTGTTGCGAAGATGAAGAGCTGCTGGAAGATGTCCCCCGGCGCAGTTCGTACAGTACATCCGCTGTGATATCGTGTTTTTCTTCCGCGTACAGGATGTTACCGCCGACGGAATCCAGCACATAGTCGTAACTACCATCGTTAGCGACTTTTTTGATAGCGGTATTAATCTTCTGTAATACCGGCCCCAGAATTTGTTCCTGCTTGGCATAAATCTGTCCCTGCGGGCCGACGTTTTCCATCTGGAACTGCTGAATCCGCTGCTGGAGCGACTGGATTTGCTGCTGCTTCTGCTGGCGGCGCTCTTCACTCATCACGAACTGCTGCTGCTGAAAGGAACGCTGCAGGCTATCCAGCTGACTGGTCATGGACATATACTTATTTTCCAGCTGTTTGGCTTCCAGATCCATCTTCTTCTGGGCTTCTCGCGCCTCTTCGTATTCCTGCATAATCCGATCCGAGTTCACATATGCAATCTTTAATTGCCCCAATGCCGGTACGGCCATCAAGACAGATAAGGTTAGTAAAATCCCTGCTTGTGTTATCCGTTTCACGCTTTCCTCCTTGTAGTTCTGAAGTCTGTTATAATCTAAACATTAAAATGGTTGACCAAAGATAAAATGTGTCTGCCAGCCATTCGGCTGTGTGGAACCTGGTTCAAGCGAATCGAAGCCATATCCAAAGTCAAAACCCAAAAGTCCCAACATCGGCATAAACAGCCGGAAACCGACGCCGGCAGATCGCTTCAGGGCATACGGGTTGATGTGCTCAACGTCCAGATACGTGTTGCCACTTTCGAAGAAACCTAAGCCGTAAAGCGTCGGATTATCCGAAATGGGTACCCGTAATTCCAGGGAATACTTGAGCATGGCACGTCCCCCTAGTGGATACCCATCAATTGAAGTCGGACCAACAGCCCGGTCGCTATACCCACGCAGAGCTGTTCCGTAGATCATCCCTGATCCCCCCATAAAAAAGTGCTCATCATACGGAATTACCGCATTCCGATACAATCCTTTCATTGCGCCGGCTTCAATATCCGTATACAACACCAAATCCCAGACCATCGGCGTGAACCATTCGAGCTTTAACTCATGCTTGTGGTATTCTTCGTTTCCGCCCAGTGGGCCACCAGATATTGCGGACCGAAATGTGACCCGAGATCCTTCCGTAGGAAATTCTGGTCGGTCCCGGCTGTCCCGCCGAATGGTTTGCGTCAGCCGAACACCACGGGTCGACTTTTCTCCGCTACGGACAATCCGCTGGAATGTCGTGGAATCCTGAATGTTCGTATATTCCTTGGAATCGATATAAAGCGACCAGTTGCCGCGGAAGTAACTATCCGGCCACCGAAAACGATGCCCGATGGAAACCGATCCCCCCCGTCGGGAAATGTTGAACGGTAAATAGTAGCTGGATGCGCCTGATCCAAATCGTCCCCGGTTGGTGGAAAAGACACTGAACCCGACCGGATTGGGCCGGTTAAACGGCCACGGCTCGTTGAACTGAAACTGAAACGACTTGTAATACTGACCGCGCTGGTAGTTAAACACCAACTGCTGACCGTTCCCCATCAAGTTATTGAACTCTACACCAACGCTTCCCAGCAAGCCATCCCGTTCGCTATAGCCGACAGAAGCGTTGGCGCGATCGGTCTGTTTTTCTTCCACTTCCACCGATAAATCCACATGTTTATCGTCCACCGGGACCACATCCGGTACCACGTTGGAAAAGTAATTCAGGATAAAGATTTCCCGCTGGCTCCGGAGCAGCCGTTCACGACTGAAAATATCGCCGGGAAAGATCATCAATTCCCGCCGGATGACATCTTCCTTGGTCTTCGTATTTCCGGTAATATCAATCATCCGGACGCTGACCTGATAATTTTCCTGTACCTGAAAGGTGATGTCCACCGTATTATCACCGACCGGGACTTCCTGGGGATTGACCTGAAAGTACAAGTAGCCCCGATCCATATACAGACTCCGGACATTTTCGATTCCGGCCTGAAACGCTTCAAGATCATACTGTTCTCCCGGTTCCACGCCCAGGGCTCGGTTCAACTCTTTACTATTATACAAAGAGTTCCCTGTCCAGGAGAAGTCGCCGTAAGTATAAATATCCCCTTCATCGATCCACATATCGATAAACATCCGGGTTTTCTCATCATTATAATAGACGGAATCCCGGACAATCTCGGCGTCCCGATACCCCTGGGTTTTATAATAATTAATGACGTTCGTCTGGCCGGTGAGATAATTTTCCCGGGTATATTCCACATCCTGGAAAAATTTCCACCAGCGCTGCTCTTTCACCTTTTCCATCTGGCCCCGGAGCTTTCGTTCGGCGATGTGGTCGTTCCCATGGAATGTGATATCCTGAATTTTGACCTTTTTCCCCTCATCGATGGTGTACGTCAGGTTCACATAATTTTGGCGATCTTCAGTGAAGGTGGTGTCCCAGTCGACCTCGGCCAGCAAATAATTCTCCTCTTTATAGAGTTCTTTCATCTTTTTCGCCGTATTGAAAATCTGCTGTGGACTGAGCACCTGGCCAGGAAGGAGATTGAGTTCTTCCTCGAACTTCTTGTCCTTAATCTTGTCGTTGCCACGGAACCGGACCCGGTTGAGCCGGGGATGTTCCTTAACTTGAATAATAAGGTAGACGCCGTTGGGGGTTTCCCGGTCAATCAAAAATTTTATATCGGAGAAAAGTTGCAGTTCCCAGAGACGATCAAAAGACTTCTGGATATCTTCCATTGTCAGGGATTGATCCACCCGAAGCCCGGAATTCGCTCTGATGATATCGGCGCTGGCGGTCTCGTTGCCCTGGACGGAGAGACCTAAGAGGTTAATCTGCTGTTGACTGGAAGCCTGCTGCGCAAAGGCAGCGGAATCCAGCCCAATCATCAGGAGTGCAATAACAAAACTGATCGCCGTAATTACACGAACGGCGAACCTTCCACGGAAAAACACAATATTCATACAGTTAAGACTGTTCCGCAACTAGTGGTTTATTTTTTATCTGTTCGCTGACTTTACCGAATCGCCGCTCCCTGCTCTGGTAATCAAGAATTGCCTTATAGAGCTCTTCCCGGCGAAAGTCCGGCCAATAGACAGATGTGATATACAATTCGGTGTACGCTAATTGCCACAGGAGGAAATTACTGATCCGTGCTTCGCCACTGGTGCGGATAAGCAGGTCAGGATCAGGCTGAGAACCAGTGTGCATATAGGAACTAAACAGGTTTTCATCCAATTCATTTATGGAATGCTTACCAGCCTGAATGTCATGATAAAGGGCTTCGACAGCTTCCAAAATTTCGCTCCGCCCTCCGTAACTCAGGGCAAGATTTAACTGCAGCCCGGTGTTGTTTGCCGTCCGGTCCATCGCTTCCTTCATACTCTGGCGTGGTTCTGGCGGAAGATCCTCCAGATCCCCGATGACTCTGATTTTCACATTATTCGCCATCAGCTCATCGACTTCTTTTCGGATGGTTCTAAGAAGGAGTTTCATGAGTGCAGTGACTTCTCTGGGAGGCCGGTTCCAGTTTTCCTTGGAAAAGGTATAGAGCGTCAATGCCTCGACACCGAGCTCACCGCAGGCCCGCACAATCTCCCGGACAGAATTAATGCCTTCGTTGTGTCCGGCCAGCCGCGGGAGACTTCTTTCTTTAGCCCAACGGCCATTGCCATCCATAATGATTGCGATGTGACTGGGCAGGCGCCCGTGCTGCTGAATTTGCTGTTCTAATGACTCTAAATCTGCTGTCATAACGCCTTAATAAATAATTTCGTGTACATCTTGATGAATTTATTTTCTCCCCTTCAGGAAGTCAAGATAAAGGTCCGTGGCCTTTTCCGACGGCAATCACAAATTCTCTGCCGGTGGTCAACTCCACGATGCCCCCCAAATATCCCGAAAGCGACACTATTTGTATGGCCAAATCCTTGGACTGCATCATATAACATCACAGACAAGGTTTCATCCTGCAAATTACCACGATAATCCTGCAGAGAGTTTCGGAATTGATTTGCGTTCGTTAATCGAAATCCTATGCCAATTGTTCCGATAATTTTTCGGCAATTTCCTGAAAGGCTTTTGAAGTAACGGCCTCTCCATCCGAAAATACAATCGGTTTTCCCTGGTCAGAGGCTTCCATCAATTCCGGATGTAACGGAATCCGGCCGAGGAGTGGAACACCAAGCCGGACGCTCTCCTTTTGCCCTCCGCCCCGACTGAATACATCGGTATCTTCACCACAGTGTGGGCAATTGAAGTAGCTCATATTTTCGATAATGCCCAGTACCGGCGTATCCACTTTCCTGAACATGTTGGCACCTTTTTTCACATCCTGCAACGCCAGTTCCTGCGGTGTAGTCACAATGATAGCCCCACGAATTTCTATTTTTTGAACGAGCGTCAGCTGCACGTCGCCGGTTCCGGGTGGCAAATCCAGCACCAGGTAATCCAGTTCCTTCCAGTCGATACCGTTCAGAAACTGATCCACCATTTTTGCCACCATAGGACCTCGCCAAATTACGGGGGAATCGTCGCCGAGAATATTACCGAAGGACATGAGTTTTAATCCGTATTTCTCCAGCGGAGCAATCCGTTCATCTTTGGTGAGATACGGCTGGTCCGTGATACCAAAGAGGGTTGGTAAACTTGGTCCGTAAATATCCAAATCCAACAGTCCCACGCGGTTGCCCTGTTCCTTCAGGCTGGCGGCCAAATTTGCCGCAACCGTCGATTTGCCAACGCCACCCTTGCCACTGGCGACCGCGATCACATGCTTTACATTCGGAATGGCATGGTGATCCGCCCAGGGATCTCCGGACCCCTGTGACTGCTGTGGCGCGTGGCCTCCGCCACCTGGCGAGGGTGAGGATCCTTCTTCCATGGGATCTACCAGCGACACTGAGACATCATCTGCGCCGGTCTCCTTTTTCAGTACATCCCGAACTTCGCCGACCACTTGCTGTTTCTTTTCTTCATCACTGGACGAAATGCGGAGTTCCACCTGGATCGTACCATCCTGAATGGCTATATCGCCCACCATCCCGAATGAGACAATATTCCGGCTGAACCCCGGATAAGTCACCTGCTCCAGAATTTGCTTCACTTCGTCCTGATTAACACCCGCCATATATCTATTACTCCTTCTGCGTCTGTAATTTTCGTCCAACTTTGTCTTCCACGGAGGAAACTTTCCCCTGGATACGCCCGGAGGCCCCTGCCCGGTAGTCCATTTTCATCGTGGTAGTAATCCGGTCGCAATTTTTTTCCATCGCCTGATGGCACTGTTTGAGGACTTCCATGACCTCACTCCACTGTCCCTCGATTATTGTGCCCAGCGAATGCAACTCGTAATCCAGTCCGCTGTTATCAATAATATCCAGTGCTCTGGCGACATACGGACTCACGCTTTCACCCTTACCAAGCGGTGACATACTGAACTCAACCAAAATAGTCGGTTCGTCACTCATGAGGCTCTCCCGGTTGTAACCGGATATTTCATCAAAACAGAAATAGCAAGAATCGCCACCATACCTGTCAACAATAAAAGCCCGGCGAACATAATCGTCGGTGAAGTAAAATATCCGGTAAGGGCAATCAGGAGTCCTGCCGTTAACACAATCCACCCGATACGAAAAATCCCCGGATATAGGTATTGTTGCACAGCGGTGACCGTCTCACCTTTACTCTGCAATAGTGCCAATGATGTCCGGGGAATTTCTGATAAAAGTGCCATAAGAAATGTCATCACTAACCAGCCGCCCACACCGATAATGCGATGCGAACCAGCTCGTCCGCTGGGATAATTAATGGAAATATCGAACCCGAGCAGGATGGCGACAAATAGACCGAGAAATCCGATAATAATATATGGCAGCAAGCGCTTAGAACCAGCTGCTGTCCCTGCCTCGGATGAATCACTTCCCAACTCCCCGACTTTTGGCATACTATATCCATACCCAAAGAGACCTAGTATAATGATACTCCCGGCAATCATTAAAAGTGACAGATTCCAGGTAACCATGAACCCTGCGAGAAGGAGAAATCCGGCGAACCACACCCAGGCGCTTCCCTGTAAAATACCAATGGATTTCGTAACCGGATTTTCGCCACCCCGAAGTGCGATTCCAATCCCAAGCAATCCCAGAGAAGCCCAACCGACGAATCCGGCGTGGATGTGGGTTAACCGCATGTTCTGGACGGTATTACCACTCAGATACCCGTGGAAGAGGTAACCACCAATCAGGACGGCAACAACTAGACCAATCACACCAAATGCACCAAACAGTAGGGCGCCTTTCCTATCGGCCGAATCAGCCTGGAGCAGCCATCGAAAATATTCCACAGCCCACCAGATCAGCGCGTATGCCGTCCCGAGGAATCCCACTGCCAGAACGGGCCATGTATTCAGAAGGAAACCGATAGTCAGGATACCGATGCCAACGTTGGGTAGTATATGAATTGTTCTAACCGTCCACGGTTTGACTTCCACGACCTCTAACCCATAAAAAAGTCTGAGATACAACCCCATAATCCCCATGGTCAGCGCTCCCAGAGTTCCAAGATGGACGGTGGCGATAGAAAGTGAAAATGGTAAATACACCTGAAATATCCGGAGCCCGAAGAGGATGGCTGCCATGGTGGCAGTCAACAACAGATAAACCACTGCAGTATGGTAATATCGCTGCAGGATTTGAATATTCTCTGTGTCTTCCATAGTCTGCATCTCCTGTTATAATTACAGCTGTGCATTGTACCCAAAACTGGCTTTGGGATCAACTTAAAAACGGCAGATTTCCGGAACGAAAAACATTACTCCCCGTGGAAACAGCAGCCTTGATTCCTCTGGTAAAAAAAATGCCCCGGACAAGCCGGGGCATCAACAACTCACCTCTCTATTTCAGAAAGATTAATTCCGTCAGGAATCCGAACGCCTCGCGATAAACACCTTGCGTTTTCCCCATTCTCTGGCGGTGCCATAATCTTCCAGCCAGATATCCGCCCGGTGTTGAAAACGCTTATTCATCGTATCGTGCACCACCATCGGCTTTACGTATACAACAAATACAGTATCTCCGTAGGCGTAGGCGCCGGTGGGATTAAATCCCATACGGTGCATCAGGTCGGATTCAGCCTGGATCAGATCCCGGCTCAGCGCCAGGGTCCCATCCTGCACCTGTTCTCCACTGGATGTCGTGAACGGATCGTCATTGGTTTGCCAGGTAAAACTATTATAAGCTGTTGCCACAATTCGGCTGATATTGACTTTGGATACCGTATTAATATCATCTTCTACTTTAGTCACGACGTTCCGCAGTGAGTCCACTTTTTGCTGCAACTCTGCCTTCTGTTCTGCCAAAGTCTGGATATCATTTGTATAGCTGGATTGCATTCCCCAGTAAAGCAAACCGAACAACAACACCGGTACGAGCAACATTACCAGGATCCCCCAGCGTAGTTGTTTGTTTAACCTCATGAGTAATCCTCCGTGTTTTCCGTAAATTCACTAATATTAAAAAAATTCATATAAATCCCCCGCGATCTCGGCTGTAAAAGGATCGGAGTCAGAGACAAATTGGAAGGTAACTTTTGACAATACTATATTGTTCCCGGTCAGCCAGGTCTGCATTTGTTCCATATGGTTCCAAAGATAAAGACGCTGACTTGCTCCCCGTGTGAGCTAAATAACATTTCCGCCCCCGCGTATTTACTCCTGCGCATGATATCAGAAAGCGGTGATATGTGTTTTGTTTTCCCATATTGCAGAATTATATATTTTACTTTTTTAAATGTCAAACGGTTTTTTATGTCTTTTTTATACCATCAAGCAGCAAAGTTCACTTATATTTCTTTTCTTTATTGTTTTAATTGGAATCGTGTATCACGGAACAATACGGATTACAATGATTTCAAATTATGAATATGTATTACTAAACACCCTGGAGACTACCGTTTCAATATGAGATCAGAAGCACAAGAGGAACAGGCACTTCGGCGTCTTCGTCTAATGACAGACTTCGCGTGTCAAACGCTCTCTGCCCCACACACTTCCTTATCCGAATCGTTGTTGCTAGTGTACCGGGTACGTACACAAGCTATCGCCATGTTTCCGGATAAATCTGCCACATTTGACATGATCTATGGCAGGCGTTTTTACAGAATACTCAATGAAAAAGGACCCTTATTTGTTGCCAATTATCCGTTTTGGAATTAGGAGTTACGCCAGGGGATTCCGGGCGGCACACAGGAAAAAGATCTTGAATGTCAGAAAGGGAACATGTACTTTTCTTCGCAAAATCTGGGCACCCGAATGGACACGCATCACAATAAACTGTTCTTTGCGATTCCAGGTGTTTCCCGGTAAAAATTTTACCAATACATAAGTCTGTTACTGTTGAAGATAACAGGCTATTAGAAAATAATAAGAATGTTGAAGAAAGATCTTAACTGCCGTTTCGATATTTAATGTAAGGGATTAGATATCGAACGTGCCATGTGAAGGAATTTGCAGGACGGATGTATCAGGGAAATCATATCTTTGTTGTAGAACTTATACCAGTTGGCCTGGTCGTTTTTTCAATCATCTGGGCCGCACGGCTTGCTGGATACCAAACTACATCCAATCGATTTGAGAGTCGGCCTGTGTGGGTCAAACCACTAATTTCAGGCTGTAGTCAAGTTATCATTGCATTTCGCCAGTGTACTGATGTAACACTCACATTACTTCAGCGCCATTTCGAATGGGAGCCGGTTCAAACAATCGCTCACCGAAACGGATTTCAATCCCGGAGTACCAAATGGCCGGGTGCCTCATGGAATAGAAACCCCCGTTTTGAATATAGGCTGCACCGGCTATGCTTACGGACTCAAATCACCCAACATCCTCCCCGTAACTCCTTCACCTCTGTTTAAATAATCTGTCACCCGGTAACGGGTACAATTCGGCAAGACAATTTGGTCAATACCCTTACTATTTGGCCACGGATAGTATAAAGGGTTAGCATTATGAGGAAAGAAATCTTTATTAACGAGTCGTCCGGGGAAACACGTATCGCCATCCTGGAAGATTCGCAGCTCGTAGAATTTTATGTAGAGAAGCCAGAAAACGAACGCATGGTCGGGAATATCTATCTTGGCCAGGTTGAGAACGTCATCAATGGGATGCAGGCGGCCTTCGTGGATATTGGTCACGAAACCAACGCCTTTCTGCCATTCAGCGAAATTGAAGATAACAATTACCCGTTTCCGGGGATGCTGGATGCGCCGGACGATGAAGACAACGGCAATTTCCGGTCGCGCGGGAGAAACCGGGCACATCCGGGGCTGAAATCCGGGGAAGATATTATTGTCCAGGTGATTAAGGAGCCGTATCGCGGCAAAGGGCCTCGTGTTACGACGGCAGTCTCGATTCCGGGACGATTCATGGTATTATTGCCGTACGCGGATCATGTTGGCGTTTCACGCAAAATCAATAACCGGAACGAAAAGCGCCGCCTGAAGCGCATCGGTTACGAAATCAAACCAGAAAACTACGGTCTCATCGTTCGCACCGTCGCCGATGGAAAATCCAAGGAAGAGCTTCAGAGCGATATTGACTACCTCATTTCCACCTGGAAAAAAGTCGATACCAATATCAAAAAGGGCAAAGCGCCCTGCATCGTTTACAAAGACATGGAGATGGCCAGCAGTATAATCCGGGACGTGTTTACCTCCGATGTTGACCGCGTAATCTGTGACGAAAAAAAGTTGTTCAAGAAGCTTACCAGCTATCTGAAATCCACCTCTCCACAACTGGTGGACAAACTCCACCGGTACGACGGCCGGGATCCCATCTTTGATAAATATAACATTGATAAAGAGATCGAGAAATCGCTCAACCGGAAGGTCTGGCTGAAGAGCGGCGGCCATCTGGTGATTGAGCATACCGAAGCAATGGTCACCATTGATGTGAATTCCGGGAAGTTTATCGGCCGGAAAAATCACGAGCAAAATTCGCTAAAAATCAACATGGAAGCGGCCAGAGAAATCGCCCGCCAACTCCGCCTCCGGGATATCGGCGGATTGATCGTAGTCGACTTTATCGACCTTCAGCAGGATCGCAATAAGAAAAAATTGTACGACGAAATGAAGAAGGAGACCAAAAAAGATCGCGCCAAGATTGCCCTGGCGCAGGTGTCAGAGTTTGGCCTCATGGAGATGACCCGACAGCGGGTCCGGCTGAGTCTACTGCTTTCCACCAGCGAAGAGTGCCCCATCTGTCGCGGTACCGGTCGCGTCCCGTCCAAGGAATCGATGGTCACCAAGATTGAGAGCTGGATTAAGCGCTTCAAGTCTGAGTGTAACGAGCGCCGGTTGATCCTGAAGGTTCACCCGACAATTGGCGACTATCTAACGGAAGGGACGAAAAGTATCATCCGCCGGCTGATGTGGCATCATATCATGAAAATCGACGTCGAGAAAGACGAAGCCATTAATATTGATGAATTCCGTTTTATCTCCAAAAAGCGGAAGCAGGAAATTACAGACCAATATTAACTTGATATGGAAAAAATGCGATTCTATATTAATGTGCTTTTGGAAAATGTAATTATTTGATAAACAGGAGTTACGGCTCATGTACGCGGTTGTTGAAATTAAAGGGATGCAATATAAGGTGACTCCAGGGGCGGAACTGAACGTTCCGCTAACTGATGCAGAAGAAGGAGCAAATCTCACGTACGATCGGGTTTTGTATCTGCAGAACGGGAAATCCCCCGAGATCGGGACACCGACAGTGGATGGCGCAACGGTGGAAGCAACCGTATTGCGGCACGGTAAAGCAGAGAAGGTTATCGTGTTTAAGAAAAAACGGCGGAAAAACTATCGCCGGAAACGCGGACACCGACAGCCGTTTACTACGATCCGGATAGACGATATTAAAACCACCGGCGCCAAATCGAAAAGCGCATCCAAGAAATCGACGAAAAAGAAGGAAAAGGAAGCCGAACCGGCGGCTTCTGCCGAAAAGACTTCAGAGGAGTAAAACTATGGCACATAAAAAAGGTGTTGGTTCTTCGAAAAACGGTCGTGACAGCAATGCCCAACGACTTGGTGTGAAAGCCTTCGGCGGCGAATTTGTGTCCGCCGGGAGTATTATCATCCGCCAGCGCGGCACTAAAATCCATCCCGGATGGAACGTAGGCCGTGGTAGCGATGATACGCTCTTTGCCAAAATCGACGGCCGGGTAACCTTCGAACGCCGGGGACGTGACAGAAAAATCGTCAGTGTTTACCCGAACGAATAACCCAACAAATTGCTGCTGCATTACCCAGTGATGCACGATGCAGTCTGACTTTTATTCCGGACTGGATCAATTACAATTAAGACTATAAGTTTAAAGGCGTGGACAATGTCCACGCCTTTTGTTTTTATCCATAAAAATCCATTCTAACTACCGATTAACTTCCCGTAGAAATCGGGAAAGGAGGCCCCCCATGAAAGTATCAGTCATTGGCGCCGGTCATGTAGGCGAGAATACCGCCCGCCGGATCGCCGAAAAGGAACTGGCAAACGAAGTCGTCCTGGTGGATATCGTTGAAGGTATGCCCCAGGGGAAATCCCTCGATATGTGGGAGTCAGCACCAGTCGAAGGTTTTGACACCATGCTCACCGGATCAAACGGCTATGAGGAGACCGCCGGGTCCTCTGTCACAGTCATTACCGCCGGATTAGCCCGGAAACCTGGTATGAGCCGCGACGATCTGTTAGCCAAAAACACCGAAATTATCACCGATGTGGTGGAAAACGTGGTAAAGCGTTCGCCAGACACCACAATTATCATGGTCACAAACCCGCTGGATGTTATGGCCTACGTCGCACTTAAAGTCAGCGGTTTGGATTCCGCCAACGTGATGGGTATGGCCGGCATACTGGATACGGCCCGGTTCCGCTCATTTGTGGCAATGGAATTGAACGTCTCTGTCCGGGATATTCAGGCGATGGTGCTTGGTGGGCACGGCGACACTATGGTTCCGCTGCCCCGGTACGCTACTGTCGCTGGTATCCCGCTGCCGGATCTGCTTTCAAAGGATAAAATTGACGCCATCGTCGAACGGACCCGAAAGGGCGGCGGTGAGATCGTGGGTCTGCTGAAGAGCGGCAGCGCTTATTATGCCCCGTCCGCCGCAGCGACCGAGATGGTGGAAGCCATTGTCAAGGATAACAAGCGTATCCTGCCATGTGCTGCGTGGCTAACCGGTGAATACGGCCTGGAAGAACTCTACATGGGCGTTCCGGTGAAACTCGGTCAGGGTGGTATCGAGGACATTCTGGAAGTGGAACTGAACGATGAAGAAAAAGCCATGCTCGAAAAGTCGGCGGAACACGTCCGGGACAATCTCTCTAAGGTGTCCCTCTGATTCAGGTAAGCAATCTCTAACTTTCCACAGAAGCCCCGGTCCGCCGGGGCTTCTTGCGTTTCAGGCGGTGCGGTTGGCTTTCAGTTGAAATCCCTCCCCGGAGATCGTAACATTATCCGGTTATTCAAATCGCCAAGGAGGAGGGACGTGTGGCAATTTTAGTCGTTGGATCGGTGGCACTTGATACCATCGAGACCCCATTTGACAAACGGGAAGAAGCCCTCGGCGGCTCGGCGATGTATTTCAGCGTGGCTGCCAGCTATTTTTCCCGGGTACAGATGGTGGGAGTTGTAGGTACGGACTTCCCTGAAGACGCTGTTACGATGCTCCAGGAGAAGGGAGTCGACATCACAGGTCTCCAACAGGTCGAAGGCCGTACATTCCGGTGGTCCGGCCGTTACCACTACGATATGAACCAGCGGGATACGCTGGACACTCAGTTAAATGTCTTCGAAGAATTTACCCCGGAAATCCCGGATAAGTACAAATCCACCGAGTATCTCTTCTTGGCAAATATCCATCCTGCATTGCAACTGGACGTGCTCGGGCAGGTTAATGACCCGGCGCTGGTAATCACCGATACCATGAATCTCTGGATCAATACCACACTTTCGGACTTGAAAAAAGTTATCGCCCGGACAGACATCCTGCTCATCAGTGATTCGGAAATCCGTCTCCTTACCGAAGAGCCAAATCTTTTGGTGGCCGCGAAGATGCTGTTAAAGGAAGGTCCCGAAGTTATCATTATCAAAAAGGGTGAACACGGTGCCATGATGGTCGACGATAGCGCCGTCTTCTTTACCCCGGGATTCCCCCTGGAAAACATTGTTGATCCCACCGGCGCAGGTGATGTGTTCGCCGGCGGACTCGTGGGTCATCTGGAGCGTTGCGGCAAAGTGAACAAAAAATCCCTTCGCCAGGCAGTCGTCTACGGCAGTGTCATGGCGAGTTTCAATGTGGAAGACTTCAGCCTGGATAATCTGCGTTCGTTGGAACCGCAAGCCATTCACCAACGATATAAACGTTTCTACGAACTCACAACTTTTGACCTGGAATAACATGGATATATTCACCGAGTACATACACGTAAGCAGCAAGCGGGAAATCGACATCAGCGATATCTCTGATGATGTGCAACGACTGGTGCGCAAAAACGATATTAGCCAGGGGCAGGTGACCGTCTTTTGTCCCGGTTCCACTGGTGGCATCACCACTATTGAGCATGAACCGGGCCTTCTTCAGGATATCCCGGAAGTCTGGGAACAAATTGCACCCGCTGAGAAGACCTACCATCACAACGAAACGTGGCACGACGGCAATGGCCATTCGCATATCCGGGCCGCGATGACCAAGCCGGATCTCACCGTCCCGATTATCGACGGCGAACTGGCGCTCGGCACCTGGCAGCAGATCGTGTTTATCGACTTCGATGTACCCGCCCGCGAACGCAAGCTTATCGTCCAGATCATTGGCAAGTAACCGGGAAGACATCCCGCGAGCGCTGTGGTGGGAAGACGGCGCCATCCGGATGCTGGATCAGACACGGCTTCCATCAGAAGAGCACCTTCTTCACATCACGGAAGTGGACGAACTCATTGAAAGTATTGTACGCTTATCCGTTCGGGGAGCACCGGCACTGGGCGTGGCAGGGGCCTATGGAGTTCTGTTGGTTGCCAGAGATTGGAAATCATCGTCAGCTCCTGCTGATTTTTCTTCACTGAGGACCGAACTGAAATCATTAGAGCAGGCTCGGCCAACGGCCGTAAACCTCAGTTGGGCTATCAATACAGTGGTCGATGCGGCAGAATCGCAGTCTCCGGAGACAAAAGCCAAAGCTTATAACATCATGGAGGCCAGAGCACAAGAACTCCATGAGGACGACAAAGAACGATGCCGAAAGATCGGGGAATACGGCGCGGCATTACTCAGGGAAAAATCAAATATTATTACTCACTGCAATACCGGGGCGCTTGCCACCGGCGGGATCGGAACGGCACTCGGCGTGATTTATACCGCTGCAATGCATGGGAAACGAGTGCAGGTATTCGCCGATGAAACCCGACCACTGTTGCAGGGCGCCCGGCTGACTGCCTGGGAGCTGGATCGCGCCAATATTCCGGTCACCGTGATGACCGACGGTATGGCCGCCTCACTGATGCAGCAAGAACCAATCGACGCCGTCATCGTTGGCGCAGATCGCATTGCAAACAACGGTGATGCCGCAAACAAAATCGGCACCTATCAGCTGGCGATCGCGGCTCAGGCTCATGAAATACCATTTTACGTGGCCGCCCCAACCTCTACAGTGGATATGTCACTGGAATCCGGGGAAGAAATTCCTATCGAAATGCGCGGCGGCGATGAGATCATCACCTGGGGAAATATCAAAACTGCGCCGGATAACGTCGGTGTATATGCCCCGGCATTTGACGTGACGCCTGCACAATATATCACTGGGATTATAACAGAAATTGGGATAGCCCGAAACCCTTATGATTTCAGGGGTTTCATTCGTTCATGGCGACCATAAAAACCGGACTTTTCTTCTTGAAATATCCGGTTTGAGGGGATATTTTTGAGAGTATGTTGAATCTAATCCAATTTTGAGGAGTCCGATAATGAATTCGCGACGTTTACCATTACTCATTGTGCTTTTAGCGGTGATTGCCGGCACCGTTTTTATTGCATGTCAAAGCCAGGAATTAACCTCAGCGAAGCTGTACATCCAGCAGGAGAACTGGGACAATGCCGAAAAGTTTTTGAAACAGGCTGAAGAAGTTGAACCGGAAAATCCGGAAGTTCCTTTCCTCCTGGGCTCCCAGGTGTATGCCCGCCAGGAAAAATTCGAACAGATGAATGAAGCTTTTGAACGGTCTCTCGAGAAGGGCGATCAATTCAAGGAGCAGATTAAAAACGTCCGGATGAAATATTGGACTCAGAAGTTTAATTCCGGAGCAAAAACGTATAATGCCGCCATTGAAGCACAAGGTGCAAAGAGGGATACAATGCTCCAGCGTGCTATTAATCAGTTTGAAACGGCCATGACTATAATGCCGGATAAGCCGGAAACTTACGGCAGTTTGGCTACTGCGTATCTGCTGACGGGTAATCTTGCACGGGCAAAAGAAACCTTCGAAACCGCCGTTGAGAAGAATCCGGAGAATTTCCAGGTTATCTTTAACTACGGCCGACTTCTGGCGGACGAAGGCGAAAATGAACGGGCGCTCGAATTACTGAAGAAAGCCCATGAGTTAGAGCCAGAAAACCTCCAGGCCATCCAGCTGCTGGCCTCGGTATATATCAAAGAAAATAAAGTGGAAGAGGCGCTGAATATGTACAATCAGGCCCTGGAACAGGAACCGGAAAATCCGGATCTCTACTTTAATCAAGCTATCCTCCACATCCAGCTGGCCCAAGATTATAACGAAGCTAGTGACAGCACTAAGGCAGATCAGCAGTACAAAGAGGCGCTGGAAAGCATGGAAAGAGCTGTCGAACTGCGTCCGGAAGATGTTGAAGCACAAATTCGCCTGGGCGAATTGTACCAGGAAATGGAAATGTGGGAACAGGCAGCTGACACATTTCGGGCCGTGTTGGAAAAACAGCCTGAAAATATTGCTGTGATGAAAAAACTTGCTATCACGGTCTATCGCATGGGCGACCCGCAAAAGGGCCAGGAAATCCTGGAAAAAGCCAAAAAACTCGAGCAGGAACAAGCCGGAGGACAATAAATAGGAGCCCGCTCTTGCGGCTAAATCGCAGAATTGTTAGCCCGGATACAGTTTTCCGTATCCGGGCTTTTTTATTTTCTTCAGGTTGACTAACATTAATCTCTTGATAACACGAATACAACGGAACTCCCAATATGAGACGACTAATTCATTTCAGCATATTTGGTTTCACCCTGTGTTTATTCACCGTGATGGCCTTTTCGTATGGGCGCGGTCCGGTGAATAAAAAAACCGGGGCACCAGGCGAAGGCATTTGTGTCCAGAGCGACTGCCATGTGTCTTATGAATTAAATTCCGGGCCTGGGACTTTAATACTACATGGAGTTCCAAAGGTGTATGAACCCGGAAAGCTGTACCCACTGACGGTGGAACTCGCCCAGGAGGGACAGGAACGCTGGGGATTCCAGGTCACGATTATCAATAAAGACCTCACCAAGAGTGGTGAAATTGTCAAATACGATGACGATCTGATGCAGCTTGATGATGACGAGGTAAATGATAAAGAGCGGTTTTATTTAAATCATACCAGAGATGGGACATACCGGGGCACCGAAGACGGGCCGGTGAAATGGAATTTTACCTGGCGCGCTCCGGAAAAACCGCAGGGAGTTATCTCATTTTATACTGCCGGGAACGCCGGGAATGGGAACAAAAAACCCACTGGTGACTATATCTATCAGATTGTTGAAAATAGTTATCCGGATTCGGCCTCAGTACCCACTGAGTAAGTGAAATATGTGGAGTAAAATGTATATGAGTACAGAGGTTTGTCACGACGATTTTACCTGAACACCTGAACACCCTAACACTATAATACTGTATTTATCCAAGTTTTTGTCGCTTATTCAGATATTCCGTCAGTGAAATATCGAACGGTTGATCAGTGGTAAGTTGCACGTAATCGATATGATTTGAGAGACATTCCTGGCGATAATACTCAATGAACTTTTCCATCTCCCGGCGGTATTCGGACTGAATCAGCCGCGGCTCCGTGGTCACGTGTTCTCCGCTCTCCATATCCGTGAGTTCGACCTGCCGGTCGTACTGAAATTCAATTTCTTGTCTGTCCAGAATATGAAAAACCAGTACTTCGTGCTTTTTATGGCGAAAGTGCTTCAGGCCGGTAATGACTTCATCCGGATCGTCTAATAAGTCAGAGATAAGAATGATGAGTCCCCGCCGTTTTACCCGGTCGGCCAGCTCGTGAAGCGTCCCGGCAATATTTGTATCTCTGCCGGTTTCCAGACCATCCATTTGTCCAAGAATCACATTGAGATAGCTGGGACGAGAACTCGGCGGCACAATACTGCGGATGCCGTGGTCAAACACCGTTAACCCCACCGCATCCTGTTGTTTCAGCATCAGGTAGGTTAAGGCGGCGCCAAGGTAAGAGCCATATTGGAGCTTGGTCACACCGGTTTCACCAAATCCCATGGATTGACTGGCATCCAACACAATATGCGCTTTGAGATTCGTCTCTTCCTCAAACTGTTTTACATAATAGCGATCAGTCTTGCCGTACAGTTTCCAGTCGATATGCTTAATTTCATCACCGGGCATGTACTGGCGGTGCTCAGCAAACTCAACCGAGAAGCCGTGATACGGACTCTTATGCAACCCGATGATAAAGCCCTCTACTACTAATCTGGCGACCAGGGAAAGGTTTTCGATCCGGGAGATGGTTTCCGGATCGAGATATTCGCGTTTGTCTACGTTCGTCGGCATCAGTCCGGGATGGTCTCAACTAGCTTTTCGATGATATCGTCCGGCTTAATACCGTCCGCCTCGGCGGTAAATGTGGTGATAATCCGATGACGTAATACCGGTTTTGCCAGCGCCTTCACATCCTCCACAGAAGGCGTTGGGCGTCCCTCGAGTACTGACCTCGTTTTGGCGCCGAGTATCAGATATTGAGACGCCCGCGGACCGGCACCCCACTCGAGCCAGTCGTTAATGAACTCCGGAGCATCTGCGGTATTCGGCCTGGTGGCGCTGACTAATTTCACTGCAAACCGGACCACCGGATCAGCCACCGGAACCCGGCGGACCAGCGCCTGGTAATCGGAAATATCTTCGAACGAGGCTACCTTATCCAGTTCCGCCTCATACGCGCTGGTAGTGGACTTCACGATCTCGTTTTCCTCTTCCGTCGTAGGGTAGTCAACAAGAAGATTAAACATGAATCGATCTAGCTGCGCCTCAGGCAGGGGATAGGTTCCCTCTTGCTCGATAGGATTTTGTGTGGCCAGCACGAAAAACGGTTCATCCAGCGTATAGGTCGTACCCGCTGCCGTCACTTTGTGCTCCTGCATGGCTTCAAGAAGCGCAGCCTGGGTCTTGGGTGGCGTCCGGTTTATTTCATCTGCCAACACGATATTAGCGAAGACCGGACCGCGCACAAATTTAAATACCCGCTTTCCGGTCGTCTGATCCTCCTCAATAATTTCCGTGCCTGTGATGTCGGACGGCATCAGATCCGGCGTAAACTGGATCCGGCTGAACTTCAGATCCAAGACTTCTGACAAGGTCTGGATCAGCAGGGTTTTCGCCAGCCCCGGCACGCCGACCAGCACACAATGCCCCCGGGAAAACAGCGCAATGAGCAGTTGTTCCATAATCTTTCGCTGCCCGATGATAACCTTGCCGACCTCATCAGTAATTCTTTGATAAGTCTCATTTAATTCCTGAACCAGTAATTCGTCATTCGGTGTATTCAACTCTGAACGTCCTTTCGTCTTGATCATTCACAATTAGGCAAAGTACAGAAGGCTTCAGAAGTTGTCAACGTGGATTCATGGGGGTATTTCTCCCGTCACCGATCGCTCTTGTCGTCGGTGACGGTTACCTCATAATTCTTCAAAAACGTCGGCGACCCTTGGAGGGTTCACCGACGGTAGACGCTTGAGACATACCGACCGACGTCGGTCTCCACAATAAGTTGAGGAATCCCGTGAGCGCATGCGCGGAGCCGCTCGTGATGACTGTTTTTGCTAACTCCTACTCAGAATTCATTCTTTGCTTATTGTTGCTATCTTTTTAATCCGCGTCAATCTTTTGTTTCTGCGTTTATCTGCGTGCTATGCTATTAATCCTGAATTGCATTTGGAATCCGCTGTCCTGGTTCTTATTATTCTTCGCTATGCGAAAACTCGAAAAAAATCGACCGCTCAAAGGACGCACGCTAGAGGAACTCAGTGAATTCATGCAGGAGCAGGGCGAACCTGCGTTCCGCGGAGAGCAGCTATTTCGCTGGATTTATCAGAAGGGCGCCGCCTCTTTTGATGAAATTACGACCCTCTCGAAAGATCTCCGGACAAAATTATCCAGGGAACATTCGCTGGAGCGTGGCACGGTAATTCGTCAGACAGGCGAGGGTCAAAACGAAACGGTGAAGTTTCTCATCGAACTGGAGGACGGCAAACAGATCGAAGCCGTCTTTATTCCGTCAAAGGACCGGGTGACCATTTGTGTCTCCAGTCAGGTGGGATGCGCTGTGGACTGCGACTTTTGCGCTACCGGGAAAATGGGCTTTCACCGCCATCTTGATGCCGGCGAAATTTTCGAACAGTATCGTATTCTTCAGGATTATTCGGATCGCGATATCACCAATATCGTGTTTATGGGTATGGGCGAGCCGTTTAATAACTACGATGAAGTTATCCGGGCAGCCTATCTCTTCAATGATGACAAGGGACCGAACATCGGTCGCCAGCGGATTACCATTTCCACCAGTGGAATTCTTCCCAGGATTCTCCAGTATACGAACGAGGAACAACCATTCAAACTGGCTATCTCCCTGAATGCCACCAGAGATAAGATACGCTCCGAACTGATGCCACTGAATCAACGGTGGACTATCGGTGACCTGCTGAATGCGGCGAAAAGGTATACCGCCATGACCGGGAACCGAATCACCTTCGAATATGTGCTCATCGACGGCTATTCCGATTCTGAAAGTGATGCCAGACGACTCAAGAGTATGCTCCAGGACATTAACTGTAAACTGAACGTGATCCCGTTTAACGATATCGACAGTTCCTATAAACGACCGCCGGAGCGGAAAATCGAAGCGTTTCTGGGAGCGTTGCATCCGGCGCCGTTTCCATTGACAGTCCGGTGGAGTCGTGGTGAAGATATCAACGCCGCTTGCGGTCAGCTCCAGACTGAATACAACGAAAAGAAACGCGCACAAACATGATTGCAACAATGTAAGACACTCAACAAAGTCTCCCTTTTGATTTTATTATATTTTTCCAAAGAATTAACCAAGCATCAACTGAGGTATCGATTATGCCGAATGAAAACACAGAATCTGCAGTAACAGTTTACACCACCGTTTTTTGTCCGTATTGCCAGGGCGCCAAGCGTTTATTGGACGAGAAGGACATTGAATACGAGTCCGTCGATCTCACCGGCCGGGATGATTTCCGCGAATTTCTTGTGGATCTCACCGGCCAGCGAACCGTCCCCCAAATTCTGATCCACGGCCAACCCATCGGCGGTTTTACCGAGCTGAGGGCGCTGGAACAAAGCGGAGCACTGGACAAGATGATTGAAACGGGGACGGAGACAGTTTCCACGGAAGGATAATTACCACAATATTGCGGATTACCTAAAATTGAGTCATCCCAAAGTGATTTCTTCCGGAAAAGAATCTCATCAGTTTATTCTCGAAGATTCCTTCACGAGATTCCTCGACTCGTTTCACTCGCTCGGAATGACTGGTAGTTGACTTTTATACAAATTCGGAGCCCCCGGGTTCACAGATTGATTTCCTATCACGTCTCCGCCCAAGGACGGCGTCTGGATGACGGGATAAAAATGAGGAAAAGGAGTCCTTCTGACTTGCGCAAAACGGGCGTCCCGGATTGGGCCCCTTTGGGTTGGCTCCCCCCGCTTATGCTGATTTACTCAGGATGACTGATGGTTATACGCAATACGTAGTACGTAATACTCATTCGGGATACGTCTCTATAAACATCTCAATCAACCGTTCATGCGTCTCAAACGCCAGCGCCGGTAAATCATCTGTGGGAAAATACCGAACTTCCTGCGCGTCGTCACCGGCGATCAGCTTGCCCCCATTCACGGATACGTGAAATCCCATCACGACTACATCGCCCCAGACGCCGTACATACTGGGACTCAGTCCCACGAATGATTCAACCGTCCCAGCCAGATTTGTTTCTTCCTTCAATTCCCGGAGCACACCTTGCTCCGGCGATTCGCCGAGTTCAAGGAATCCACCCGGCAGACACCAGTACCCTTTCGCAGGATCCACGGCGCGTTTGACCAGGAGAATTTCATTGCGGGGATTCCGAATAAGTGCCGCCGTCGTCGGAAACGGGTTCTCATACAAGATTCGCCCGCACTCGGTGCAGACCTTCCGGTCCCTGCCTTCCACGAATTTCACCGCCGCTTCGGCACCACATTCCCAGCAATAGTTGATGTGTGATCGCATACCCGAAAAAATACGGGCAGGGCTCCGTTTCGGCAAACAGTTCTTTCGTTGGCGACATTATCACCGGTGCTTGCAGCCGTACCATTCAATTTGTAAAATCCATTTCATTGAAAAAGGAAAGATTATGGCGGATCTAACAGAAACTCAGTTATCCTCGGAAAAAGTTTTTAGCGGCGTTCTACTGCATGTGTATAAAGATGAAGTGGAACTGCCGGATGGTGGAAAAAGCATCCGTGAATACATTAAACATCCCGGCGCCTCGGTGATGATTCCGGTGCTGAATAACGGTGATCTCGTGATGGAAAAACAGTTCCGATACCCCGTAGGCGAAGAGATGTGGGAACTGCCGGCAGGCAAGATTGACGAAGGCGAGGATTCCGGCGAATCAGCATACCGGGAGCTGCTCGAGGAAACAGGGTACGAGGCTGGGAACCTGATCCGGCTTGGCAAGTTGCATCCCGGCATCGGCTACAGCAACGAAATCATCCATATCTATGTGGCGGAAGATCTCACGTTTCATGAGGAGCAGCAGGATCACGACGAATTCATCGAAACGTTTACCCTTAGTTTAAACGAAGCGCTGGACGCCGTCCGATCCGGTAAAATCACCGACGCCAAATCCATGGTCGGTATCTTCTGGGCGGAGAAGTATTTGAACGGCGAATGGAAACCGGAGGGGTAAGATGAGGTATAGGGGTATAGAGGTATAAGGGTATAAGGTTATTGGGAACAATCACGTTACAGTGTTTCCGTCTTGGTAGAGTGTTATCGTTAGAACTGTATTAAACTCGTTTAATATGAATTTGAGAAGGAGATTTATTACGAAAGACCAGGGACTGGATATCGCGGCCTCGCTAATCATTTTGGGCACCACTTCGGCGAATGGAGATAAAAATTCCTGGCTGTTTGAAGCGAAGCAAGTTCCTGGAATTTTTTTGGAATGAACCGTTTAAGTGGTCAAAATGATTAGCGCAGCCTTGATTTTTTCGTCCTTTTGCATCAAGGCAAAAGGACAGAAAAGACTTAAACTTCAGAGTCAAATTTATAAATAGAAATGAGATGAATCCTTACGATCTCCGACAATCCCTGGAACAACGCGCCGACGAACTAGGCTTCCTGGAGTTCGGCATCGCAAAGGCGGAAGCGCTGGACGAGGAGGCACAGCGACTCCGGGAGTACCTGGATCTGGAGTACCATGCCGGTATGCAGTGGATGGCCCGGAACGTCCAACGACGGACGGATCCCCGGAAAGTGGTCCCCGAGGCAAAATCTGTTATCATGCTCTCCTATAACTACTATACCGGACGCGCCCCTGAAGAAAACGATAAAGCCAAAATCAGTAATTACGCCTGGGGAGATGATTATCATGAAGTGGTTACTCCCAAAGTACGGGAGCTGGAAGCGTATCTCCATCAAATGGTAGACCGGGAAGTCCAGTCCCGTTCCTACGTTGATACCGGCCCAATTATGGAGAAAGCGTGGGCCGCCCGGGCCGGCATCGGATGGATCGGGAAACATACCAACCTTATTCACCGCGAACACGGCTCCTGGTTTTTCCTTGGAGCAATCATATGCGACGTGGAATTGGAGTACGATTCGCCGATTCCGGATTTTTGCGGCAGCTGCCGTCAGTGCATCGACGCCTGCCCCACAGATGCCATCGTTGATGAATATGTGCTGGATTCTAACAAATGTTTATCTTACCTCACTATCGAGCACCGGGGAGACACCATCCCGGAACCGCAGTCCGACCAGACGGAGGGCTGGATCTATGGTTGCGATATCTGTCAAAACGTGTGTCCCTGGAATAATTCATTTGAACATGTCACCGGCGATCCGCATTTTCAACCACGGTCGGAGAATGTCAATCGTGATCTCAGCGAGTGGCTGACCTTAACAGTAGACGAATACCGCGAACGATTTCGACACAGTCCAATCAAGCGCGCCAAATATGAGGGAATTCTCAGGAACGTACGCGCCGCACTCGGACAACAACATAATGCAGAATAAGGAGTATCCCAGATGAAAAAGTTACTGTTTGGCCTGGTTTTATTTGGTTGCACGATCGGCGCTTCCGCCCAGTTAGTCCCACCGGCATCGGTTTCCACCACAGATGATATTTTTTCCATAGATCGCAATCCCGCCGGGCTCGCCATTAACGACGGCATCCAGTTCGGATTTTCCGGGAATATTGAAAACGGAATTGCCGATCGCTACGGCTTATACTTGGGCGGCGGACAGGATAACAACATATCCGGGTTGGGCATGCGATATAACGGCACGAACTACACCTATACCTACGGTAGCGGCGCTAAAATCGTTCGCGGCTCATATTTCGGCTTCAGTCTGGATTTCGGGGAGATGATGGCTCCCCAATACAACCTGGGACTCACGGTGCGGCCGACGCGTTTTATTTCGCTGGGAGGAACCGCCGATAATATTACCGAAAATAATGGTGGCCGGACATCCTACACGGCCGGGCTTGCGTTGCGACCATTCGGTAATCGGTTCACTATTGCCGCCGACGCTGTCTACCGCTACGATTTTACCAGCGATGAATATACCGCGGATGCCCGGGCGTTTCTCTCCACTGAATTGGTGAACGGGCTGGCGCTGAACGGATATTACGATAATACCACGGAAACCGTGGGTATCGGCGTTGGATTCAACCTGCCGCACCACAAGGTGGAAGCGGTCTCGGATGTCTCCGGCGACGGATGGATTCAGGACGGAATCGCTGCATACCGCTACTCGGCTTCCTCCATGCGAACCGTGGTTGATCCGGTGAAGGAGGACAAGTTTGTACTTCTTACTCTGGATGGGCCTATCATTGAGGAAAAAATGCGGAGCGGCCTGTTCAGTGTGACACCCGGGCGGACGCTGACCAATTTTATTTTACAGATGGAACGGTATTCCAGGCGAAAAGACATCGCCGGCATTGTATTATACATTAAAAATGTATCCACAGGCCCCGCCAAACTGAAGGAAATGCGGGATGCCATTGACCGGTTTCGTGATACCGGGAAAAAGGTTTACGTCTATATGGATGAAGGCGGCAATCTCCAGTATTACCTGGCGAGCGTGGCCGATAAAGTATTTATGAATCCCGCAGGATCGCTCTGGCTGACCGGCCTCAGCATGCAGCAGATTTACATAAAAGGCCTGCTGGATAAGATCGGGGTCAAGGCGGAATTCGTACATGTCGGCGAATACAAGTCTGCCGGCGATATGTTTACCGAGGACAGCACCACGGAGGCGAACGCACTGCAACTGAATGCCTACCTGGATGATGTATATGATATGTTTACTTCCGGAATGGCTGAATCGCGTGGCATGAGCCAGCGGGAGATACAATCCGTCATAGACCAGGGGCCGTTCACACCCTCCGGAGCACGCGAGGCCGGTCTCGTTGATTCCCTGATATACCACGATGAACTCAAAAAGATGATCACCGAAGAAAACGGAAACGACGAGTATGAATTAATGTCCGAAACGCGGTATAATCGGCGCGGAGAATGGCACTACAACTGGGAGACGCCGCTCAGCGAAAAGATCGCCGTCGTGTATGCCGTGGGACAAATCACCACAGGAAAGAGCCAGCGTTCGCCGTTGACGGGAACCGTCACGATGGGTTCGGAAACCATCTCCAACGCTATCAGAAAGGCCCGGAAAGATAAGACCGTCAAAGCGATACTCCTGCGAATTGACAGTCCGGGGGGCTCCGGCCTGGCGTCCGACATTATCTGGCGGGAAATTCATCTCACCGTCACTGGCGACAACCCCAAACCGGTGATCGTCAGCATGAGCGATCTGGCGGCGTCCGGCGGATACTACATCGCCATGAATGCCGATACCATCATCGCCGATCCCGCGACCATTACTGGATCCATCGGCGTGATAGCGGGTACCTTCAGCATGGACGACCTGTTTGACAAAGCTGGCGTCAATATGGACGTATTTAAACGGGGCGAACATTCGAACTTTTTCTCGGTTTCGGACAGCATGACGACCGAAGAACGCGAGAAACTGTATTCGCTGATTAACGACTTCTACCAGGATTTTATTGGCAAGGTAGCCGACGGTCGCGGAATGACGACGGCACAAGTCGACAGCCTGGGCCGGGGCCGTATCTACTCAGGCGAAGGCGGTAAGGATGCGGGATTTGTGGACGAAGTCGGCGGCCTGAAGCGGGCACTGGAGATCACCAAAGAAAAAATCGGGGTGGCTTCGGATGAAGATGTTGCGCTGGAATTTTACCCCAAGTACTCGGTGGATTTTCTGCAGATGTTCAACGGTACAGACATTATGGCGAAACGCCTGGAAGCGTATCCAGCACTACAAAAGGCGCTCCGGGAAATGGATCGGGCCACGCTCCTCTCCAACCAGGAAGCGCTGTACCTGCTGCCGTATATGTTGGAGGTGCGTTAAAACCAGTGTTAGAATGTTCGGGTATTCAAGTGTTACTGTTGGTGGTGATTATTCATCTTACTCTTGCTGAAAGAATCCTTCGTGATAATCCCAATACCACAGATTAATCAGTTTGTAGTAAGGATAAAGAGTCTTGAAAAGACAAAGGGGATAAAAGATATCACTCCTTAGCCGGTTCGTCTGGGCGATGGGATGGAGGAGACATGCCGTTACCTGAACAATTGTACCGAAGGGATCCCTTTGGGAAACACCTGTACACTCCGATAACTATATTGTGTAATACGTAGTACGTAATACCGGTTCAAAAAATCTTAATTTCGTTTCGGCTGTCCTCAGAGAAACGATTTTGTAGATGATAAATTAAGGAAGAGACTATGACCGAAAGCCTAGGCTTCAATTATGAACTCACAGAATTTTCCGGAGAATCACCAATTTTCCCTCTCCCGAATACTGTATTCTTCCCGAAAACACTCCTCCCTCTCCACATCTTTGAGGAGCGGTATAAAGAGATGGTTCGCGATGTACTCACTGGCGAACGCATTATCTGTGTAACTCTGCTGAAGGAAGGATGGGAAGAGGATTACTTTGAAAAGCCGCAAATTTTCACCACAGGAACCATCGGATACGTAGAGAAATTCAAACGACTTGAAGACGGCAAATTCAATATCCTGTTGAACGGTCTCTCCAAGGTAGAAATCCATGAGTTACCACAAAAGATGCCCTATCGCCGTGGTGAAATGGAGATCCTTCAGGATTCCACTTCAGGCGGTAATCTCAGGGAAGAGCGGGAAGCGCTTTTACGGCAATTCCGGAAAATTGCTCAGATGACTGAAGCCGATTTCCCCATCGAAGATATACTGTCGGAGGATGTACCGCTGGAAATGCTGGTCAACCTGTTGACTACCTGGCTTCCGATTACCACGGAAGACAAACAAAAGCTTCTGGAGATACAGAATATTCCAATCCGCAGTGAAATTGTTCGGGAGTATTTGCGCCAGGAGATCAAAGATCTCGGATTCCTGGACGATCTGGATATTATGATTCCGGATAATCCAAGGTGGAATTGATTGTCGGCTTATCGATGATCATAAAACTGGCCGCTTAAAGCCCTAAAAGGAAAGGGCTTTAAGCGGCAAATACTCGTAACCTGAAAATATTTTATTGTATCAATTCGGCTTGTCGTCATCCGCCAGGTGCTTACTCGCCTGGTAGAGTAACTCTTTCTCCTCTTCCGTCAGGTTATCGTATCCCACCTTATTAATTTTGTCCAGGATTCGATCGATCTCCGCCCGGAAGTCGTGAATTTCCTTCTCCACCTTTTTGATCTTGTTCAGCGTCTGCTTCCGCTTGCTTTTCCGGAAGCGATTCTTCAGAAAATCCAGACGCCAGTCCTGCTTAAAGTAGAGCCAGCCGATAATCATCCCGCTGAGATGCGTCATATGGCTGATATTCCCGCCGGTGCTGCTGAGCGATGAGAAAAAAGCAATCCCGCCGATAATCGCCACGAAATACTTCACCTTGAGGGGAAACAGGAAATAGATATACACATACCGGTTCGGAAACATCAATCCGTACGCCAGCAGAATTCCATAGATGGCGCCGCTGGCGCCCACCACCGGAATCGTGGAATTTAGCGAAAAGAGCATGGTCACCAACCCGGAACCGACACCGGTGATAAAATAGTATTTTAAAAATTCCGACCGACCCCAGCGGTGCTCGATCTCGGTGCCGAACATCCAGAGAACAAACATATTAATAGCAACGTGCCAAAATCCGCCGTGCAGAAACATGTAGGTAATCGGCTGCCAGACCATACCCTCGTGCCAAACCCGCTGCGGAACCAAACCGAATGTTTGAAATACCGAGAGTTCAAACTGTCTGGTCCCGAAGAGCCAGAGCAGAACAAAAATTGCCAGATTGGCCGCGATAAGCACCCGGATGGCATTAGAGTAAAAGTCGCTCTTCAGCGGATTGAGGGTTCCGCCGCCTCGCCGGCCCGGCGGCCCCCAGCTACTCCCAAAATTGATGTTATTACTGTTCCGATACATTAATCTGACTACAATTCAGTTACACGCAACCATAAGAATTTACTCATAAGATGAAAATCAATTAAATCCCATGGGGATTTTTTAATGTTTTTATCCGTGATAATTCGTTTTTTCAGCGTCATCTGCTCCACCAGGAGTCCCTTCCGGGACGTGCTAGTATTTTTCTGGTTTTCTAATGTCATTCGAATGTAGTGAAAAAGTCCAAGCTCTGCAATGTGGCGATCCCTTCCACATGGTATTGAAGGTATTTCACAATGACACCGGTGAGGAGTTCTGGCTGAATTGTCGGTTGGTGAGATTCGCCATCCGCTTGCTCTGGCATGACCCGCCGAATCGCGCCAAAATCGATTTCTCCCAGCGATTTCTCTAGCAGGTACCGGAGGATCCGCAGTTCCATATTCCGCAGGTGCACCATTCCCGGCTGATGGATCACGCACGACTTACAATGAATTTGTCCGGTATCGGCAGAAAAGTATCCTTCGAAGAGAGATTTCCCACACTCATAACATTCGTCGAATTGGGGCAAAAAGCCCAACAGCGAGGCCAGGTGCAGGTGAAACCACCAGAGGACTTCAATACCGGGATCATCGTAATCGTTGAGAGCGATGAGTGTATCAACCAACAGGTCGAATATTTCCGGATGTGGTTCTTCTCCAATGATGGCTTTGCGCATAGTCTCCACCAGCACCATACCGATACCGGCACGATCCATATCGCGCTGTAACTTGTTGAACGTTCGGACAAATTCGGCATCCGAAAGGGTCTGGACTTCTCTGGTCTCTTTGGTATATGCCGTGATCTGGAGGTAATTCATCAGGTCGAGCGTGCCGGCGAACTGACTCTTCTGTCGACGGGCACCCTTGGCAATAGCCGTTAACCGGCCGTAATCCCTAGTGTAAAAGGTACAGATCAGACTGGTTTCGCTGTGCTCAATCCGACGCAGCACGACCGCATCTGTGGTGACAATTGCCATACGGAAATCTTAGACCAAATCGAGGGGGAATGCAATCGTTAAAGCAGTGATAAAGTGTTCAGGTGTTCGGGTGTTAAAGTTAAAGCACCTGCTCTCCGTAACATTGGTGCAGAAGGGAATTGTTGTGGTCTTGTTAAATATTACGTACTGCGTATTGCGTAGATTCTACCTCGAAAGTTCCGTTACGCAATACTCGATACTTGAGCTAAAAGAAAATTATAGCGGCTGCCAAAAGATGCCATCTTTCGGCAAAGATAGCATCTTTGGAAGTAGACTTCGTATTACCTTAATACGCCTTGGAGTAATACACCCAGTGTTTGGCGGGTTTACCGGAGACGGGATCCGTGTCGCCGTCTTCCACATCCGGCCCGTCGAACGGGATACACCGGATGGTGGCTTTGGTTTCGTTTTTTATCTGTTCTTCGGTCTCGGCGGTGCCGTCCCACGGTGCCAACACAAATCCATTGTCGTTACCTATGAATTCTTTGAGTTCATCATAGTCGGTCGTTTTCAGTGTATTCTCTTCCCGGAACTTCAGCGCCCGGTCGAACATGGTGTTCTGTATTTCGTCAAGAATTCCCGGTACTTGCGACTGAATCTCCTCAATTCCCATTGAGGATTTTTCACTGGTCAGACGTCGCGCCAACACGCCTTGATTGTTTTCCACATCCCTGGGACCGATTTCGATCCGGAGCGGTACGCCTTTCATCTCCCAATCGTTAAACTTGAATCCCGGCGTTACCGTTTCCCGGTCGTCCACGTGCACACGGACGCCGGATTCGCGTAACCCATCGGTAACGGTCTCCACGAGATCGGTTACCGGCCCTTTCTGGTCTTCTGTCCGCCAAATGGGTACAATCACGACCTGATACGGTGCCAGCTTCGGTGGGAGCACGAGCCCCTGATCATCGCCGTGCGCCATAATTAAAGCACCGACTAGCCGGGTGCTGACCCCCCAACTCGTTGCGTACACGTACTCGAGTTCGTTATCCTCGTTTTGGAACTGGACGTCGAAAGCCTTGGCAAAATTTTGGCCCAGATTATGTGAGGTGCCGGACTGGAGTGCCTTTTTGTCGCCCATCATCGCTTCGATGGTATAGGTGCGCACCGCACCGGCAAACTTTTCGCTCTCGCTCTTCAGGCCGGTCAATACGGGCATCGCCATGTATTCTTCAGCCAGTGTTTTGTAGACCTCTAACATCTGGCGCGCCTCTTCCTCTGCTTCCTCCGCGGTGGCATGGGCGGTATGCCCTTCCTGCCAGAGAAATTCTGTGGTCCGGAGAAATAGCCGGGTCCGCATTTCCCAGCGTACCACATTGGCCCACTGATTGATCAGCAGGGGCAGATCACGATACGACCCGATCCATTTTTGATACATGGACCAGATAATAGTCTCCGAAGTGGGCCGCACCACCAGCGGCTCTTCCAGCTCTTTGCCACCACCGTGGGTTACCACGGCCGTTTCCGGTGCAAATCCCTCAACGTGTTCGGCTTCTTTCTCCAGATAACTTTGGGGAATGAACAAGGGAAAATACGCATTCTGGTGCCCGGTCTCCTTGAACATCCGGTCAAGCGTCTCTTTCAGACTCTCCCAGATGGAATATCCGTACGGCCGGATCACCATACAGCCTTTTACCGGCGAGTAGTCCGCCAGTTCTGCCTTCTGCACCACATCAGTGTACCATCGTGAAAAATCTTCGCTCTGCTTCGTTACGCCCTTTGACATACCGCTACAATCCTCGGTTAAAATTTATTGGCTCTGTTCCCTGTTGACAGAAAAGATAGTTTAGAGAACCGGGGGAAAAATGTCAAAGCCGATGTGGGATTTCCTGCAGGTTTCTACTGCATATACCCAATGGTATCGAATGGATTCACCAGCGTGGTAGCAATATTGTTGAGGTGACTGCCGAGTCGTTTGAGGTACCGGGCATACAACGCAATTGCCGCCGCTCGCGACGGAGAATCAAAATCGGTCATTTCACCGGAAATAATCCCGTTCACGATGGCATCGGACTTCTTGGATATTTCGTACTTATACCGCGCTTTTAAATCTTTGGCAAGCTCCAGGTCGTGATTCTTGATGGCCTGGATCGTTTTTTCGTACCGGTCGTGTATTTCCTTTTCCATGGTATACAGGTCATCTGATATTTCCTCGGTAATTATCGTGTTGGGATGGTTAATCGCCAAATCCACAATATTTTTGGCATAGTCACCCAGCCGTTCGATGTCCACCACCATGTTGATAAGGATCAGTCCGTTCGCCAGGTCGGATTGATCCTCCGTGACCGAATAGTGAGTGAGCACCTTCCGGCGCACGTCGCGCTGGAAGGTGTTGATCTCCCAGTCCCGTTGCTTCAATGCGCGGAGCTTTTCAATATTCCGATCCTCCCGGAGATGTTTGACTGCCTCCCGAAACATATCTCTGGACAGTATCAACATGTCGTTTGAATCGTCCCAGGCCTGGGCCAGTAAATCTTGGGAGCTTAAGAGCTTTAATATATCTTTGAAGAATGACATGACTGTTACCTCAGTATCACTATTAGCATTAATGGTATTATAAAGAAAGCCACTATAACATATATAATCGGGTATGCCCTGTTTTTTACCGTGATGGCAGAGAACCATTTGGCAAACTTAATAGGCAATCGCCGCAGAGCGGGAATCGGCCAGATGATGCCAATGCCAAAAATGTTAAACAGCAGATGAGCAAAAGCGACTGCCAGCGGCGCGTGAGAGCCGGTAGCCAGACTGGCCAGCAACGCCGTAAACGTGGTTCCGATATTCGACCCCAAAGTATAGGGAAAAATCTGCCTCAGTGTCAATATCCCTGCCCCTGCCAACGGAATAACCAGGGAGGTGGTAATTGAGCTGCTCTGCACCATGATCGTGATGGCGATCCCAAACAGTATCGCCCGCAGATCCGTTTTAAAAATATGGGTGTCGAAAAAGGTCTCCAGGCGCGTAATCACCAAGCTTCTGATGAGTTTCGTCAGGGAACGGAGCGAAAAGAACAGAAGCAGGACCGCCACAATCGCCAGAATGACATTCGGATTAATGATCTCCTGGAGCCCCATCAGCTCTTCCATAAAATGGACGGCCGGCTTTGTTGCCGCTTTCACCGGACTTTGAAACGTAATCGATCCAGTCCCGATAAAAAGGTTCGTCAGCAAGTTGGCACTCTTGCTGATTATGCCGGTATATACTTCCAGCGGAAACAGAATGATTACAGCAAAAAAATTAAAAAAATCATGGACAATCGACGCCGAAAACGCCCGCTGGAATTCCTGCTTATGGGTGATGTGTCCCAGCGAGACGATGGTGTTGGTTATGCTGGTACCGATATTCGCTCCCATAATGATGGGCACCGCAGCCGCAACGGCAAGTTTAGGGTCGCTTCCGAAGGTGCCGGCTGCGACCATCCCCACGACCAGTGAAGTCGTAGTGGACGAACTCTGAATTATGCTGGTTGCCAGAATCCCGATGACCAATCCGATGACCGGACCGGCCGCAGATTGCAGCAGTGTTTCGGCCATCTCCCGGCCCATCCCCTTGAACGCCGTCCCGATCATTCCGATGGAGACGAGAAACAGATACAGTACCGCAATTACTGCTGCGGCTTTGAGCCAATTTACCCATTGAGAGCGTTCCGATTGCTTCGCTTTTGGCGAAAGTCCGTCCATTCCTAACAGTCCGTCCGGTTTGTGGGTGGCAATTTCATCAGGAAACTATATATAAAAAAGAAAGTGTTTGGAGGAAAATAGATAGTCTTTCAGCGTCATGTCCAGCAAACTCTTCCCGTTTTAAAACATTCGTTTGTCAGTCCGCTATATAGGATGTAATCATACAATGCACCTGCACAATTCACAAGAAATTTGTAAAAGATAAATGAATTTGTAGCGAACAGAGATTATATATATTCAATGGTAACAACAAAACCCTGCTCGCAGACTCCCGAATTCTGAGCAAACAATTCTTTCAGATAACGGTTTTGTGAATGAAAGTACAATCATTATATTCATTGGCTGAATACAAGCGAAAGGAGTATCAACTGCATGGCGAAAAATCTGTTAATAGTTGAATCGCCGTCCAAAGCCAAAACCCTGAAGAAGTACCTTGGCAAAGATTATGACGTCAAATCGTCGGTGGGGCACATCCGGGATCTGCCACCGAAGGAATTAGGGATAGATGTAGAGAATAATTTCGAACCGACCTATCAGACCATTCGCGGCAAGGGCAAGATCATCAAAGAATTAAAGAAGGCCGCAAGGAACTCTGATTCTATCTACCTCGGCACCGATCCCGACCGGGAAGGCGAGGCCATTGCATGGCACATCGCCAAAATCCTGAACGGCAATAAGCAGGACGTCCACCGGGTGTTGTTTCATGAAATCACCAAGTCCGGGGTGAAAAGCGGGCTGGCCGATCCGCATTCTATCAACGACAACCTCGTGAACGCCCAGCAAGCGCGCCGTATTTTGGACCGCCTGGTGGGATACAAAGTGAGTCCCTTTCTCTGGAAAACCCTCTACCGTGGACTGAGCGCTGGACGCGTCCAGTCGGTGGCGCTCCGGATTATCGTGGAGCGGGAGCGGGAAATCGAGGCGTTCGAACCGGATGAGTACTGGTCGGTCCATGCACAACTCAAGGGCGAGAACACCGATGTCTTCACCTCGGATCTGCATAAAGTTAATGGTGAAGATCCGGAGATCGGCTCGGAAGAGGAAGTGAACGAGATCCTCTCCACGCTGAACGAGCAAGACTTTATAGTAGATTCTATCAAAAAGAAGACGGTCTCGCGGAAACCGTATCCGCCTTATACCACCAGTACTTTACAACAGGATGCGGCCTACAAGCTCGGCTTCTCTCCAAAGAAGACCATGGCGCTGGCGCAGCGGCTCTATGAAGGCGTCGAAGTCAACGGGGAGACGCAGGGTCTCATCACCTATATGCGTACCGACTCCACTCGTCTGGCCAACGAAGCACTGGCCGGTTCCAGGGATGCAGTGAAGAAGTGGGCCGGCGATAAATATCTACCGAAGAGCCCCCGGCAGTATGCCAGCAAGAAAAGCCAGGTTCAGGACGCCCATGAGGCAATTCGACCGACCGTCTGGAATCTTCCGCCAGATAAAATCAAGGGCCAACTCCCAAACGATCATTTCAAGTTATATACCCTTATTTGGTATCGGTTGCTCGGTTCACAGATGTCCCCGGCGAAATACGCCCGGACGACCATCGACATCGCCGCCGGGGAAGAGTATCAGTTCCGGACATCCGGTTCCATCCTGAAGTTCGACGGATACCTGAAGGCATATAAACGGATGCCCAATGGCTACGAGGAAGACAAAGATACAGATGTGCCCGAAGATATTGAGGAAGGCGAAACTCTCAGTCTTGAGGAGATTACACCGGAACAGCACTTTACCAAGCCGCCGGCTCACTACAATGAGAGCAGCCTGATTAAAGAACTGGACAATCAGGGCATTGGGCGCCCCAGTACGTATTCGCAGATTATTACCACGCTCTATGATCGGGATTACGTGAACCGGGAAGGCAAACAGCTCATCCCCACCGAACTCGGCTTTACCGTGTGTGACGTCCTGGTGAAGCACTTTCCGAATATCTTTAACACAAAGTTCACCGCACAAATGGAAGACGAGTTAGATAAGATCGAGGCGGGCAAGGACGATTGGGTTGATGTGGTTCAGGATTTCTATAAACCGTTCAACAAATCGCTGGAAGCCGTGCAGAGTAAAAGCAAAGACATCAAGAAATCACTCCAGGAAGGCACCGGTGAAAAGTGTGAGAAGTGCGGCCGGGAAATGGTCATTAAATGGGGACGAAACGGCAAATTCCTGGCCTGCAGCGGATTTCCCGATTGTAAAAACACAAAACCTTTGGAAGAACAAGGTCCGCCGGAGGAGACCGACGAGAACTGCGAAAAATGCGGTTCGACAATGGTAATCAAAACCGGGCGATACGGACGATTTATGGCCTGCAGCAACTACCCGGAGTGTAAAAACACCAAGCCGATTCCACTGGGAATCGACTGTCCCGAGGACGGCGGAGATATCGTGGAACGCCGCTCCCGGAAGGGCAAGGTATTCTATGGATGCGCGAACTACCCGGATTGTGAGTTCGCGGTCTGGGATAAACCGGTACCGCACTCCTGCCCGAATTGCGATGCCGAATTTTTGGTAGAAAAGAACACGAAGTCCAAGGGTGAATTTTTCAAATGCCTGAATTGTAAAGCAGAGATGGAGCCGGAAAATTTTACGGATGAGGAAGTGTCCGACGCGAAAGGAGCAGCGTAAGCGATGTCGAAGCAACTTGAGAATCTCGAACCGTTAGTAGCCCTGGCCAAACGCCGCGGATTTATTTTTCAGAGCAGCGAAATCTATGGCGGTCTGAACAGTACCTGGGATTACGGTCCATTGGGCGTGGAGCTCAAGCGAAACGTCCGGGATCAGTGGTGGCACGATATCGTCACTACCCGCGAGGATGTGGTCGGCCTGGATGCCAGTATTCTGATGCATTCCAAGGTTTGGGAAGCCTCGGGACACGTAGCAGGATTCAACGATCCGCTTATCGACAATAAAACAAGCAAAGCCCGCTTCCGCGCGGATCACCTCATTGAGCAGCACATCAAGAATCTCCGAGACAAGTGCAAAGATGATGAAGCGGATCGGGTACAGTCCGAGCTGGAAAGCGCACTGAACGATAACGACGCACTGTACGATATCATCATGAAGGAAGAGATCCGGGATCCCGTTGGCGGCACTACGGACTGGACAAAAGTTCGCCAGTTCAACCTGATGTTCAAGACCCATCTCGGCCCCACGGAAGACTCGGGCAGCCAGGTCTACCTCCGGCCGGAAACCGCCCAGGGCATCTTTGTAAATTTTAATAACGTGGTTTCCACCAGCCGGGTAAAGCTGCCATTTGGTATTGCCCAAATCGGGAAATCATTCCGCAACGAGGTGACCACCGGGAACTTTATCTTTCGCTCCCGGGAATTCGAGCAGATGGAGATCGAGTACTTTGTCCATCCTGACCAGACAAAAGAAAGTTTCGACGAATGGGTGCAGTCCCGGTTCGACTGGTACGTAAGTCTTGGCGTTAACCAGGATAAACTCCGGCTGCGGCCCCACGGGGAAGACGAACTGGCGCACTACGCCTCCGAGTGTAAAGATGTGGAGTATCTGTTTCCGTTCGGATGGTCGGAACTGGAAGGCATCGCCGACCGGGGTACCTACGACCTGGATCGGCACCAGGAATACAGCGGAAAGCGATTGACCTATTTTGACCAGCCGAATAACGAACACGTTGTCCCTGCGGTAGTAGAAGCCTCAGCCGGGGTCGACAGAACTGTACTCACGCTGCTTGCCGATGCATACTGGGAGGACGAAGAAAACGACCGGACCGTCCTGCAGCTTTCGCCAAAGATTGCACCAACCAAGGTGGCGATCTTCCCGCTGTTTAATAAGCAGGGCATGCCCGAGATGGCACGGAATATCTATGACGATCTCCACACACACTTTGCCACATTCTATGACGACGGCGGCTCCATCGGCAAGCGGTATCGCCGGCAGGACGAAGCCGGTACACCGTACTGCATCACCGTGGATCACGACTCCGTGGAGGACGGCACCGTCACTCTCAGGGATCGGGATACGCTGGAGCAGATTCGTCTCGATGCCGAACAGCTTGTTGACGTGCTGAATGAGAAACTGAAACAGACCGAGGTGGAGCTGGAGTAGTTTGAATTAAGGACAATGTTATGTCCTTAATTATATGCTTCGCAATGTCCACCGTAGAGAGTACTTCACGAGATCCCTCCATCTTGGTCGGGATGATTCGTTTTATTCATTGCAGGACAAAAGCAACACCAGTCATCCTGAGCGAAGCCGAAGGATCTCGTTAATTGAACTCCTGAGATTTCTTCATGCGATCCCTCGATTCCACTCCGTTCCGTACTGGATGACCCAATCTTTCAATCACAACTCACCCCTTAATCCCCTTTCTTCGAAGAGAGGGGAAAAATCGCTATCGCAATAGAGCCCCAACGGGATCCCTATGGGAGGGATGGAGCTGTGTTGTTAACTACCATACAACTAACGCCCGAAATTCCGTTTCACTCCATGCCGGGCTACACAATTCGCGAGCCATCACACCGGAATGGGATGGGTCGTTTTTATAAACGCAGTCATCCCGGGTGAGTCGTCTTTCAGACAAACCGAGGGATCTGGTAAGGTTCCCCTCGTGGTTGCTTAACGAGATCCCTCCACTCCGCTATGCTCCGGTCGGGATGACTGCTTTTGTCAATATTTTAATGTTAGTGGAGTTTCTGCTCGGCGCACTTTTTTACCTCCCCCGAACCGCCGGAAAAAAATGTGCAAAAATTCGAATGGCAAAACCGAAAATATCGATAGTTGTTGTTCAATGGTCTTGTTTTCAATTTTGAGCATCCCGGTGGTAAAAGGAGGAAAGCCAGAACCAGCTGTTTGAAGGGGCGGAGCGACTGAGTTCTGGTTCTGGCCCGACTGAGCCACATCAGCGATCACAATTGAAAACACAATCTTGACTTTTTGTCTACTTTTGGGTCAAGCCAAAAGTAGTTATTAAACAGGGAAGATGACTCAGGTTTGGACAAGGTGTGGGAATTGGGCTCGTTAGCGAGGGCAAAAATACCAACCTCCTTCCTACAACAAAGTTTCAGAGGGCAGGTACCTTCAATCTCACTTCAATTGAAGAGGAGGGAATGAGAGTGAGAACTATTTTCCAAATACTATTGAAACGTACTGGAAAACCATCCGGTTTTCCAGTACGTTTCCTCCCTGAATCAGGCGAGAATTCAACCTGTCCAATTTTATGACCAAAGAAGATCAAAGTTACATTAACCGGTATTTCAACGAAAATTGTATCGCAGGATGTGAGCAACACATCCCCGATGATTCCATTGACCTCATTGTTACCGATCCGCCGTACGGAATCGAAGGTGACACGCTCCACAAACATTACAACAGGGACGAGGCACACGTCATCGACGGCTACGTTGAAGTGCCCCAGGATAAGTACGGAGAGTTCAGTCGACAGTGGATCACCCAGGCGGAGCGGATTCTCAGGCCGGGCGGATCAATCTATATCGTCTCCGGGTATACGAATCTGTACCATATCCTGGAAACATTACGTGAGACATCGCTACAGGAGCGCAATCACATCATTTGGAAGTACAATTTTGGCGTGTATACAAAAAAGAAATATGTCTCCTCGCATTATCATATTCTTTACTACATCAAACCCGGGGGGCCTGTCACCTTCAACACCTTCGCTCGCTATGGTTCGCAGGAAAAGGATTCCGATGGGGGTTCACTGAACTACCAGGACCGGGAGGATGTCTGGGTGATCAACCGGGAGTACAAGCCGGGACAGAAAAAGAACAAGAATGAACTACCGACTGCACTGCTGAAAAAAATCATTCGCTACAGCAGCAATCCCGGCGATGTAGTGGGCGATCTGTTTCTTGGCAGCTTTTCCACCGCCAAAGTCGCCCGGGGACTCAACCGTAAGGCCACGGGATTCGAACTGAGTAAGTCAGCGTATACACATCAAATCACAGCGATGGAGAATCTTGATCCGGGCTTTCTGATGAACACAGTCCGTCAGCCGGAAAATACTGTACCAAGGAATCAGGGCAAACCCTGGACAGAGAAAGAACGTGCCGATCTGGAGTCACGCTATCGGGAACTCCGCTCGGATTCCATGACGAAGCAAGACGCCATCGGGATTCTCTGCGATGAATTCGGACGCGGGCATTTCGGGATATTGAATAAGGTGGATGAGATTGAAAAAAAGTGTTAGAGTGTTCGGGTGTTTCCTGGAAGGGACTCCTCCCGGAGGAAGTGTTTCCCAAAGGGATCCCTACGGGGCAAGTAACTGCGTGTTAATGTGTTAGCGTGTTACAGTGTTATTGTTAAAACCGTTGTGTGCTGGGTGTCCTGAGTCCAGTGTCAAAGGCTGTTTGTAGTTCCCGCTCATTCAACCAGGGTACTAATCCGGCTATTGACGGACTCATGCCTGATTTAGCGGGTATAGTTGGTTTTGTTCGTAGTTAGTAGTTTGTTGTCCGTGGTAAATCAATCCAGCGCGATTCGTTTAATGACATTTCTCCTTCAACTAACAACATGCCACGAACAACTAACGGCAGTTTTCTTTCTCCCTAATCTATTCTCTAAAAAAACCGATTCTCCCAATAGGATCCCAGCGGAGAGATTAAGAGCATGATTAAGATTACGAAGTCGTCTTAACGATAACACGATAACACAATAACACTTTAACACTCTAGCACTGATGTTCCCTATCCCCTCCAAAGCACCCTATTTTTTTCCCTTACTTTTAGAGGAGTTGAGACTACTTAAAAAGGGAAATAGAAACTACCGACTACATCCGCTCGGGAGCGGTGATGCCGAGAACGGTGAGTCCGTTAGCTAAGACAATCCGCGTCGCCTCGATGAGATACAGTCTTGCTTGAGTCAGTTTAACATCATCGGAGATAACGATGCATTCGGTATAAAATTTATGAAGCGCCGTCGCCAGATCTTGTAGATACTGACAGAGTTGCACCGGCTCGAGCGTCTGGCCACATGAGGCGATAATTTCCGGAAATTCTAGCATCTTTTCGATGAGATCGATCTCCTCCGGCTCCCCAATCACGGAAAGGTCCGGGGCGGAATCCGGCGGTTCAACGCCACGTTCCTCGGCTTTTTTGAAGATACTGCAAATCCGGGCGTGTCCGTACTGGAGATAGAAGACCGGATTTTCGTCGCTCTGTTTCAGCGCCAGATCCAGGTCGAAATTCAGATGCGAGTTCATGGTCCGCATGTTGAAGAAATACCGGATGACGTCTACGCCAACTTCGGCCATCAGTTCGTCCAGCGTCACATAATTTGCCTTGCGGGTGGACATCTTCATCTGCTTGCCATCCCGTACCAGCGTCACGAACTGGTGGAGATACACCTCAATATTGTCCGTGGCGTAACCGAGCGCCTGGAGTCCAGCCATCACGTCCGGATACGCGGCGTGGTGATCCGCGCCGAACAGGTCGATAATCCGATCGAAACCACGTTCGATTTTGGTGGTGTGATAGGCCATATCCGGCAGACGATAGGTTGGCTCGCCGGAACTTTTGACGATAACCCGATCCTGATCCTGGCCGAAATCCGTAGCCTTAAACCAGACGGCGCCGTCCTCCTCGTAGGAGTGTCCCTTTTCTTTAAACGTCGAAAGTACCCTTTCAATCGCCCCGTCATCATACAGCGAACGTTCATTATAATAAGTGTCGAACTCGATGCCCAGGCGTTCCAGTGTCCCGTTGATGTCCGCGAACACGACGTTTTCCGCCTCTTCCAGAAACGGATCCAGACTATCGGATTTGAGGAGTTCATCACCGTGTTTATCGATAAGTGTCTGTGCGATATCCCGGATGTACTCGCCCTGATACCCGTCTTCCGGGAATGGGAAATTCTCATCCAGCAGCTCGTAATAGCGGGACTTCACCGACTCAGCCAGGACGCGCATCTGGCGGCCGGCGTCATTGTAATAGTATTCTCTGGAGACGGCATACCCGTTCCACTCCAGAAAATTGGCGATGGTATCGCCTAGTACCGCCTGGCGGCCGTGTCCGATGTTCAGTGGCCCGGTGGGATTGGCGCTGACAAACTCCACCAGCGCTGTCGGATTTTCCTTCCTGGGATGCTTACCAAAATCGTCGCCCTGAGTATGTATAACTTTCAGCTGCTGCCGAAAGTAATCTTTGGAAAGATAAAAATTGATGAAGCCGGGCTTGGCAATCTTCACCTCGTCTACGATGGTCTCGTCATACTCCAATTCATCCAGAATTGCCTCCGCAATTTCCATGGGATTACGGCGGAGAGGTTTGGTGAGGGTCAGGGCAATATTCGTGGAGTAATTGCCATGTTCGTCCAGTTTGGGACGCTCAACGGTAAAATCGGTGTCGGGATAGTCGAGAGAATCGGCAGCCACGCCGATAATCCCGCGGAGATACTTAATCATTCGGATTCGGTCACTTCGTCTTCGGTCACCAGCTCTTTATCTGCATCGGCCCAGAGACGCTCGATATCATAGTATTCACGGACCTGTCGCTGGAACACGTGGACTACCACATCGACGAAATCCAGCAGCACCCAGCGGAGCTGGTTATAGCCTTCGATGTGCCACGGTTCGATCTCCGGTTCGAGGCCGTCGGTGATGGCATCTACGATGGCTTTCACCTGGGTATCCGACGCACCGGACGCAATAACGAAATAATCGGTAATGGTCGTCAGTCCCTGAAGATCCAGGACGGTGACGTCTTCGGCTTTTTTGGTGAGAGATAATTCGGCGATGCTATGTGCTAATTCGCTGGAAGTAATTTCTTCGCTGTTTTTGCGTATTTTTGGCTTGCTAACGGCTGTACTCCTTACGGGATATTCGATTGTTGAATTGACTTATACACGGATAAATCTTTGTAGTCTTTTCCAAGGATAACGGTAACGTCCAGCTGCAGCGACGGATCCGGTTGGATCTTGACCTGACTCGTATCAATCTGCAGTGCCTGCGCCACGGCGATGGCCTTCCGTTGTTCGTCCGATCGGGCAATCACCTGAGTATTCTGATAATTAAAGTTAGAGGCGTTGTCCGTATTTTGCACATCGAAGCCCTGCTCCCGCAGATAATCCGTAAAATTTCCGGCCACACCGGCGACCCCATTTCCGTTTAACACCTCGACCCAGACATCCGTGAACTGTTTCTGCTCGTAGAGCTCTTTGGCCAGACTTTTCTTTTCATATTTCTGGATACTTTCTTCCAGAGATAGGTCAGCCACGGCCTGCTTATTTTCCTGAATGCGATTTATGGAGGAATACACAAAGCCTAACACCACAACTGCCAGTGTCCCGATAACAAAGTTAATTGCCCAGGATTTTACATTGTTCCGGGATTCGGACGCCTCTTTGCGATTGGAACGACGGGGTGTGCGACGGCGGGAACGTCGAGGCATAGACAGTTTTCCTTTGGGTTAGTATCCCAGTAGTGGTGAATAACTCCGGGAATACGGGTTACCCCAGGAATTATACCGGGGCATATTATCAAGGCGGATCCTCAGGGATGTATTGTCCGTCGGTTTGTAGCGCAATTCTCCTCCATAGAAGAACTGGCCGTTACTAAAGATATTTGAGGGGAGACCGCTATTCATTGATTGAAATGGCTGGTGCAGATATCCGATATCTGCGATAATCTGCATATCCGGGCTAATCATATAAGACAGCCGATTGGTATACATTCCAAGCGTTGTGGACTGGCCGGCTCCTGAGATAAATGACATGGAGTACGACTGTTTCATATCCAATTTGGACGGATCGATAAAACCAAGCACCATGCTGCTGTTGGATGGCGAATACGGCATCCCAATCCGCTCGGAAATCGACGGTCTATTCTGTTCCGCGCGGAATTGCGCATCCACGACTGAAGGATTGATGAGAGCGATCGCTATAAGTATCGCTAAGATGGATATAACTTTCTTCATACGAATCCTCCTAAAGAATCTATGCGGCTACACTGTCAGAGGTAACCGATACGATATTATTTTTTTCATCCAGAAGTACGACGGTCGGTTCATGGTTCCGGGCTTCTGCTTCCTTCATTTGCACATAACTCATCACAATAACCCGATCGCCAACCTGGCCGAGACGGGCCGCGGCGCCATTCAGGCATATGGTTTTGCTGCCCGGTACACCTTCGATGGCATACGTTTCCAGCCGTGCCCCGTTATTGATGTTGACGATATGCACTTTCTCGTACGGTAGAATATCCGCTGCTCGCATATATTCAGGATCCAGCGTGAGGCTTCCCTCATAAGCCAGATCTGCTTCCGTCACCGTACCCCGGTGAATCTTGGATTTAAGTAGTGTTCGTTTCATTATTGCTCACTATTATATTGTCAATCAACCGTGTTGTTCCAACATACGCTGCAACCGCAATTAATACCTGACCTTCTATGGTCTCAACAGGCGATAAATTCTCGGTATCCGTCACTTCTATATAGTCAATCTCAACGTCGGGGTTCGGCTCTATAACCGAACGGATTTTATCAATAATAATATTACTATCCACCTCTCCAGATTCAACCTTTTTTTTCGCCGTCTGCAGCCCCTGATAGAGGGAAAGTGCCTGTTCCCGCTCCTCCTCGGAAAGGTAAGTATTCCGGGAGCTCATAGCCACTCCGTCTTCTTCACGGATAATCGGGCCGAGCACAATATCGATGGGAAAATTCAGATCCCGAATCATTCGCTTCAGTACGAATCCCTGCTGGGCATCCTTTTGCCCAAAGATGGCTATATCCGGCTGAACGATGTTAAATAATTTTGCCACCACTGTGGTGACCCCCTGGAAATGTCCCGGACGGGACGCACCGCAAAGATGTTCTGTAAGATTTTTAACTTCGACATGTGTACTGAAGTTTTCCGGATACATATCATCGGCACCGGGCCAAAAAATAACGTCAACGCCCCGATCCATGGCAAGCGACAGATCCCTCTCGAAATCTCTGGGATAATCCTCGAAATCCTCGCCTTCGCCGAATTGCGTCGGATTCACAAAGATACTCATCACCACCGTATCACCCTTGCCCCTGGCGATATCCACCAGCGAGAGGTGCCCCTCGTGAAGGAATCCCATGGTCGGCACCAGCGCAATGGTGTGACCAGCCTGTTGGAGGCTTGCCGACCGCCGCTGCATCGTTTTGACTGATTTGATGACTTCCGTTGCCATAGAGAATGGAATGTAACAGTAATCAGGTGAAAAAGTGAACGGTATTTTGGGATATTTCCATCCTGTCGGTGGGATCGCCGACAGTGATATCTGATTACATGAAAACTGTTACTGTCTCCGAAAAGATCGGCGAGGATATATGTACCAATCTGTATGCTGTATACTTTGAAATGAAATTTCAAGGCTGTCTAAATAGCCTCGCAATCTCATTGCGAGGAAGAATCGATTTATTTTGTTTTAATACGACTCGTCAGCGCTCGGAAAATCGCCGCTCTGCACATCCTCAATATATTTTCCAAGCGCAGAGCGGATATCATCGGCGAGATGCGCGTATCGGCGAACGAACTTCGGATTGATTTCATCATACAGACCGAGCATATCGTAAATAACCAAAACCTGTCCGTCGCAGTCCGGGCCAGCGCCGATGCCGATAGTGGGAATGCTGATAGTTTCGGTAACCTTCTTGGCAAGCGAGGCCGGAATCTTTTCCAGTACCATCGAAAACACGCCCGCATGCTGTAACGCCTGTGCATCGTCAATGAGCCGCTCAGCGGTGATCTCAGAGGTCGCCTGGGTGTGATACCCGCCGAACTCATTAATAGATTGCGGAGTCAGCCCCAGATGCCCCATGACCGGGATACCGCTCTCGGTGAGTTTTTTTACAAGATCGGCAATCCGCTTTCCGCCTTCCAGTTTCACCGCTTCAGCGCCCGCCTCCTTCATCAAGCGAACAGCGTTTTCTATACCCTTTTCATCGGAACTCTGATAGGAACCAAACGGCATGTCTGCGACGAGTAAAGCTCTGGAGACACTTCGACGGACTGAAGCCGTGTGATAGATCATTTGGTCCATCGTCATGGGAATCGTATTTTCGTGACCGGCGAAGACATTCCCGGCCGAGTCGCCCACCAGGATCAAATCAATGCCTGCAGCATCCACCAATTTCCCGAATGTAGCGTCGTACGCCGTGAGCGAGGTAATCTTATGGTCGCTACCCTTCCACGATCGGATTGTCTTGGTTGTAACTTTTTTTGGCATTAGGGGCCTCCGTTAAAAATAAATAAAAGTCGAAAATCGTTTGAATTCCGGCGCTCACCCTTCCCCGTAGTGTTCCCTCTGCGACGACAATCTCAACTCCGGTAGGAACCTCTTATAAGGAATGACGCCCAGGTGAGTTACTCCGTGCCTGTCGAAGAGTGACTTATACAATTGCAAATCACGCCGCCTGCTTAATAAATCCGCCGCCCAACACCAGGTCATCGCGGTAAAACACTGCTGATTGCCCCGGTGTGATGGCGTGTTGTGGTTCGTCGAATTCTATGGTCGCTGTATTGTTCTCCTTCGGAACCAGGGTTGCGTCTGCACCGCGGTGGTTGTACCGAATGGCAGCCCTGACCCGCGTTGGCGTGATGAGCTCGATACCACTGGTGTAATTCACTCCGGCAATCTCACAGGTTTCCGACAGCACTTCCTGCTTCTTGCCGACAACAATCCGGTTGGTTTCCGGGCGAATCTCCTTCACATAAACCGGCTCGCCGATTGCGATTCCGAGCCCCCGGCGCTGACCGATAGTGTAGTTTGGATAGCCTTCGTGCATTCCCAGTACATTCCCTTCAGTATCCACGATTTCGCCCTCGGGAATGGACTCCATCTCCTCTGTCGCGTACTCGCTCAGGAAACGTCGGTAGTCGTTATCGGCAACAAAGCAGATCTCGAAACTCTCAGGACGCTGTGCCGTGTGCAAATTCGCGTCGCTGGCATCCGAGCGGACGGTCTCCTTGGTGAAATTCCCCAGCGGCCAGAGTGTCCGTCTTAACAGATCCTGATTGACTCCCCATAGGACATACGACTGATCCTTCTGTGGGTCGAGTCCCTGCAGTAGCTCCATTGCATCCGTTTCCGGATTGTAGCGGCGACGGGCGTAGTGTCCCGTTGCGATGAATTCCGCGCCGAACTCGCCGATGCGATCCAGCAGGGAGACCCAGCGCACCCGCGAATTGCAGAGCACACACGGATTCGGCGTGCTGCCGTTCAGGTACTCGCTGACAAAATTCTCAACCACCGTGTCGTGAAACGTGTCCGAAAAGTCCAACACGTAATGTGGAATACCCAGTTGATGACAGACCATCCGCGCGTCGTTGATCTCCTCGATGGAGCAGCAGTTGCTATCCGCCGCACGGGTGTTGCCGCCGACCCGTTCATAGGTCCACAACTTCATGGTGACGCCGATAACGTCGTAACCCTGATCCAGCAGCAGCTTCGCCATTAAAGACGAATCCACGCCGCCGCTCATCGCAGCTACTACGCGCTCACCTTTGTCCGGTTTCCACTTCATATAACACCTAATAGCACGCTGATAACGCAGATTAAGCAGATTATCGCAGATAAAGAATAAGCAAATTTTTGTCCTTATTTATCAGCAGTAATCGGTAGTTTCAGCGTCATCTGCGTGCCAAGTTTTTATCTTGTCAAGCGTGTACGATTTCTTCTTTCTTTTGGTTCCGTTGCTCTCCGGCGGTTCGGATACGTTCGACCTCTTCTCGGATTGCGTCAATCAATACCGGAATATCCTCCTCCGTATTACTTCTCCCCAGGGAGATGCGAATGGCACTCTTGGCTCTGTCTTTCTCGTAGCCCATGGCCAGGAGTACGTGAGACGGATTCACCGTTCCGGAGGAGCACGCCGATCCGCTGGAGACGGCGATACCGCGCATATCCAGGTTCATCACCAGCGATTCACCATCAACGCCATCGAATCCGATGTGCGTTAATCCGGCGATGCGCTTTTCCGGATGGCCGTGAACGGTGGCCCCGGGGATTTGCTCAGTCAATCCGATCTCCAGCGATTTCTGCAAGTTCCGTAACCGATCGGTTTCGGAATTTTGACTCTCAAGTGCGAGCTCAACCGCCTTCGCCAACCCCACAATCGCCGGTAAATTTTCGGTGCCGGCCCGAAGGTTCCGTTCCTGGGCACCGCCGGTCAGTTGGGGAATAATATCTAGATTCTTGTTCACGTACAGAAATCCGATGCCCTTGGGGCCATAAATTTTATGTCCGGAGACCGAAAGCGCATCCACCGGTAATTCACTCACATCCAATGGCAGTTTTCCGAAGGTCTGGACCGCATCCGTGTGGAATGGAATATCGTGCTCCTGAGCAATTTTTCCGATTTCATCTATGGGATTGATCGTACCGATCTCGTTGTTGGCATGCATGATGCTGATGAGGATCGTCTCGTCGGTGAGGACAGCCTCCACATCACCGGGATTGACCATTACGTGTTTGTCCACGTCCAGATAGGTCACAGAAAATCCATTCTTATCCAGCGCCTCGCAGGTATGGAGCACTGCGTGATGCTCCGCCTTCGAAGTGATAATATGTTTGCCCTTGTTGCGAAATGCCTGAGCCAACCCACGCAGGGCAAAATTGTCGGACTCGGTGGCACCGCTGGTGAAGAGAATCTCGTTCCGTGAGGCGTTGAGTGCACCGGCGATCGTCTCTCTGGCCTGTTCCAGCTCCACTTTGGCTGATCTACCTATCTGGTGGACGCTGCTGGCGTTCCCCCAAACATTGGTCATAATCCGCCGCATCTCATCAACCACCTGCGAATCCACGGGCGTTGTGGCGCTGTGATCAGCATAAATAGTATTTTCGTTTCGGTTCCGCATAAGCGGAGTAACATACGGTGAGAGACTATTGATGTCAAGAGTGGTGAAAACAGTGTTTCAGTGTTCGGGTGTTTAAGTGTTCGAGTAAGAAAATGTGTTAATGTGTTATCGTGTTACAGTGTTATAGTTAAAAGCAGTCATACGCCTTAAGTTTTCAGTACTGTCCTAATATCAACAGTGAGTACTCTGTTGGTAATTCACGCTTGGCGGGATTTCTTTGTAGTGGGTTGTTATAATTCGCGTTTTTCTTCGTGTATCTTCGCGGCTACTTAACTCTTTTGCTTGTTGCCTTCAGTGGCATTGGTGTTTTTCAGCATTTTGTCATTTTGCTTTTCTTTGCGGTCTCTGCGTCTCTGCGGTGAGTCTCTTTTTATCGCGCGAGAAACTGCTCAATCCCGTTCAGCAGCATCTGAATGGAGATCGCCGTGAGGATCATCCCCATCAGGCGCTCGATAGCCGCCAGACCGCGGCGGCGAAAGATGTGCCGCAGGACGCCGGAGGAGAACAGAATGATGGTGCTGATCACCCACGCAGAGAACAGCGCCAGGAACCAGTCGAACATTCGACCGGGATCTCTGGAGGCGAAGAGCATCACTGTGGCGATAGCAGACGGTCCCGCAATCAGCGGGATGGCCAGGGGCACGATGAGCGGCTCCCGATCCGCGCTGGCGCCGAATACGCCTTCCTGTGGCGGGAAAATCATCTTGATTGAGATAATGAAGAGAATGACTCCACCGGCAATCCCCAGGGATGGCTCGGAAATTTGAAGCAGATTCAGGATCGGCCGGCCGAACACCAGAAACAGACAAAGCACGCCGAATGCGATAACCGCTTCCCTCAGAATAATCCACTTCCGGCGCTTTTCCTCCACGTCTTTGAGTACGGACATGAATACCGGAATATTCCCCAGTGGATCCATCACAAGAAACAACAGAATTGCAGCTGAATAAATTGTCATTATAAACTCACTCCCTCAAATTCGGTGGCAAGTTTATACAATTTTATTTCGCGGAAAAAGCTAATTTCCATAGGAAACTAGTTTATTTGATATCCGCCTCCCGGAGCGTGGCCCGCAAACCTTCTTCCAGAGATGGATAAAGGAATTGATAATCAAGGTGTGACTGTAGTTTGGAGATGTCCAATCGTTTGGAGTCTTTTAAGAACGATAAAGAAATAGGACTATACTGCTCCTGTGCCTCCTCCCAGGTGATGGTCGGCGGACGTTCCACTCCCAGCAGATCCGCCAGCGTATAATAGTACTGAGTGACAGTGCTGATCTCATCGCCGCGGACGTTGTAAATTTCGTTGGGATGGCCGTCAGTGGCCACCTGTGCGCAAATCCGGGCCAGATCGTCGGCGTGGATCCGGTTGGAGTGCGGTGAATCTTCTTCACGAAGTACAGGGCGACCCCGCTTCACCTTGTCGATGGGCAGTCGTCCAGGGCCGTAGATCCCCGGCACCCGGAGAATGTTGTATGGTATCCCCTGAACGGAACACCATTCCCGCACCTGCTTCTCGGCGTCAACCCGCCGGCGGGAGCGGTCGGAGGTCGGATTCAGCGGCGCATCTTCGGCGACCCATTGCCCACCGGTATCGCCGTAGACCCCGCTGGTGCTCATATAGATGAACTGTGCCGGGAGATTGTCATCGTCGACCGAGTTGAGGAAATGCGCCATTCTCGAATCGGTTACTCCATCTCTGGGAGGCGGTGCCAGGTAATACATGAGCGCATTGCTCAAAGGTAAATCCTTGAGGGATTCCGGCTTATCCAGATCGCCGTGGACCGAAGTGATTCCCAACGATTCTAATTTCTCAGCACTCTCTGGAGAGCGGGCCAGGGCTAGGACATCTTTGGAGCGATCCTGCCAGACTGCGGCGACCCGTTTTCCGATATCCCCGCAGCCAACGATGAAAACCCGATCAAATTGGGGCATTTCCGAAATCTGTTTATCGTTTAATTGGAGTATCTGAACACTTGTTTGGTGGGGAAAGGGGGTGTACTACTCATTCTTCGTATACACCTCAATCGCCCGGTACAGCACCGTTGACGCACAGTTCGCCACATTCAGCGAATTCTTTCGCCCGAACGCCGGCAACTTTGCGATAAGGTCGCACGCCTCCAGCGTTTCGCGCTCTACTCCGAGCGCCTCGTTGCCGAATACAAACGCCACCGGAAAATCCAACTCCACATCCCAAATATCCGGCGCACCTTCCACCGTCTCAATCCCGATGACCTGGTATCCCTGCGCCTTCAAATGCACTACCGCTTCCAGACTCGTTTCGAAGTGCTCATTTTCTACGAATTCCTCAGCACCCAGGGCAGTCTTTTCCAATTTTGGGTGCGGCGGCGACGCAGTATAGCCGCAGGTAATCACTTTCTCTGCAGCGCAGACATCGGCAATCCGAAATATATTCCCCACGTTAAATGCGCTCCGTAACCGATCCAATACGATGACGATGGGATGCGTAATCCCCCGTGGCTCCTCCCGGTCCTGGTTGTGGATAACGATGTCTTCCTTGCTCATGATACCCATCTGTCGCTGATTCGAGTTCATACAAAGGTACTTTACGGAAGACTGAAAATCAGCGGGAAAGTGTCCGACACTTCTTTCTCTCACAATACAATTATGAACTCCCTGGATCCCCCGTTAAATCCAACACGTTTTTGAAAACTTGTGTTGGTTCTCCCCGGCAGTCGTATTACATTACTTATAATTCGTAATACGGAAAAACCTGGGAAAGGCTCCGGGAATGAAGCATCTGCAAGCGCATGTTCTGCTAATTTTTCTGTCCATAGTTATTTTCACCACAGCCAACGGGCATCATGCCATGGAATATATCGAAGCGGAGAGTTACTCCACTGCTAAGCTGGGAGAGCATATCTTCCACGTCCATTTCGATTATATGGTGGAGGACAGGTCCAATCCCCAAATGGATCACTGGGAATTTACGCCCGGACTGTCCCGAGGTCTGTCGGACTTCCTGATGTTCGATGTCCACACCCACTTCGCCAAGTTCGGCAACGACCTGCTAGTGCCAGGTCAGCAGGCAGAATTCGCTCCAATGGGACCGTCCCCTTTCCTGGAAGCGGCGGCATTTACACTCCAGTACCGGTTTCCACAGATTTACGTGGTCGATATTGCAGTGGTCGGAACCTATGAACATCCTTTCGATCGCAGCAAGACGCTGCTCAACGGTCAGCGTGTCTACGAAGGGGCGCTTATCCTGAGCAAAGACCTGTTCGCACACAGCAACATGGTGCTCAATCTGCGCTACGGCCGGGATGGCGACGAGTCCTACAGCGACTGGATCTTCGCTGCAAAAACTCCGCTCTCCGCCGATCCGCACGGCATCGCCGCCGGCCTGGAACTCCTCGGAACGTTGGAAGACGGCCTGGATAATGTCACTCTGCTTCCGGGTTTCTATCTGCCGCTTGGTTCGCCGAATACCATCTTCAAATCCGGCCTGGCCTTCGGTAACAACATGGAGAGTATGCGTATGAACGCCACGCTGATGTACCGGTTCTGATATGCAAGTTTCCCAGAGAAGTCTTTGGCGAACACCGCTTACGGTATGGGCACTAATCTTGCTCCCAGCGATGATGCTCCAGGCGCACAAGCACTGGATTTATCCCAAAACGCCGTCGCCCGAACCGGGACAACCAATGGAACTTGTCATCACCAGCGGACACGAGTTTCCCGGCGGCGACTTTCTGTTTCAAGACAGGCTGTTCCACACCGTCCTAATAAAGACGCCGGACGACACTATTCTCGAGCCGCAGGTATCCGAAGACGGTGACCATCGAATCATCCGGTTCATTCCGGAAACGCCGGGAATGTATCTCGCCAGATTCGTCCTCAAGAAGCCGCAGATGGAGGAGCCACTCTACTGGGGACAAACGGTTTTTACCGTTGGCAAAAAGATTGCAGATACTTTGAAAGTGGAATTTGGCTCAAGACTTGAGATCGTGCTGGAATTTTCGGAATCCGTACCTAAAACCGGCAACACAATCCACTTGGCTATATCCACTGACGGTCAATCGGCTGACGGCACCGTTGCTATCATGCCCGAAGGAAAAAAGACTACTTATCTCACCGTTGCAGAAAATCGCAAAGCAGAATATCGACTGAAATATCCGGGTTACTACCTGCTTACCACCCACCTGAACGGAAAAACTTGTTCATTAACGTTCCGGGTCACAGAATAAAGTTGAGGCATATGCGCATAATTATAAAATTTTTGATTATCACCCTGCTTCCCCTAACCCTGTTATACGCACATGGCGTGGAATATTCCACCTTTGAGGGCGGTACCGGCATCGGGGTCACCTACAACGACGGGACGCCGTTCTCCTACAGCGAAGTGAAAATCTATCGCCCCGGTGATGAGGGAACAGTCTACCAGGAAGGACTGACCGATCAATACGGCCGCTTCATCTTTGCGCCGGATACCTCAGGTCAATGGACATTCGAAATCAGCGACGGTATGGGCCACGGCCTTATTGAAACAATCAGCGTATCCGAATCTCTGCAACTCAATGAAATAAATCGGAAAGGACTGAATCGCTGGCAACAAGTCCTAGTTGGTGTGAGCGTGATCTTTGGACTAACGGGAATCGGATTTTATTACGCCGCCAAAAAGACTAAATTTACTGGATAGACCCTTGAAAACAGATCCTCCATTCCGGCGAGAAATGACCGTCCAAGAGCTGACTAGCTCATACTGTCCGGTGCAACGAAGGTGAGGTTGAATTATGCTTCGGTTGTTTCTCGGATACGATATTTATTACGAATCGCTGCTAATTCTTGGTCTTCTTGCTCGGGATTCGCCCGATAGTCGGTGGATAATTTGTCCCGAATTTCGCGCATTAATTGAACCGCACTGACTTCTTTGTCTGTGTGATTCGATTTAGTTGTACTCATTTATACCACCTCCTGGGGTGAGCGAATTTCTATGGTAGGATATCCAAACTTCAGGTTCACCGCATTAAACTGTCGCACCTTTATAAAGTGCACAATATGTCGAAAGTTCCAACTCGTCAAAACATCTACCCGCTGGAAAGTCGCCAAGGCAATATGCTGCGCATCGACGATATTTTTTTCGCCCAGGACACCTTCGGCAACATATTGGTGTGCTAGGGCTTTCACTTCATTCGTGAAGTCCACATATTCGGTATACTGCTTTGGTACATCCTGCAAACGTTCCATAATAAAATCGGGCGCTAACTCCAATTCACGTAACGTCAAATCAGAGAGGACAAGAATTTTTTCGCCCGCGGCAAATTGGTCGAGTAACTGATTCGACCACTCGGCAAATTCGGGGTCGAAGCATCCTCCAATCACTGATGTATCTGTATAGATTCGAAACTTCATTTCGTCTGCATGTGTCTCCAAATTTCTCTGCAATATAGGTGTAAGAGATTGGTGTGCCAATAGAAAATCGCGCAAAAAATCGGCTCATCGAATAGTTCAACCGAACCTCTATTCACTTCGCAGAGTGCAGTTCTCCCTGAATGAAGTCTGAGGTAGATTCGCTGTCGCTAAATTAGCGGTGACCAGGTATTTAGAATCCTATAAAACCAAGTTCCGAAGAGAGGGGTATAGATTAATCGTTCCGTCTGGGCGGAGCAGGGATTAAGGATATCGCTGAGGCAAACCCTTTTGGGTACTTTTCATATCCAAGTATTCCATACAAGCGGGGCATCAGAAGCCCCTAATAAAAACGGTTAAATAGGACAGAAGAAGCAAAGGTTATACGGAATAGCACCTAAAGATATCCGGACTAAAAGTACTGAGTATTAATCTACACTTAACCTCAGTTTGTAAACACCACGAAGCGATATTATGCGTCAAGATCACAATCGCTTCGCCAGCACCACCGTCTCGATCTTTTCCCGGACGTTCCCATCTGATAGTTTGTACTCGATGTGCACAATGTAGATACCGATTGGCGCAATGCGATCATCGTAATCACGGCCGTCCCAGAGCCACGTCTGCCGCACCGGAGCAGGCGTATCCCGAACCAGCGTCCGGATATTTCGACCAACGGTATCAAAGATCCGGATGGTCACGTAATCCAATGACAATTCGCCACGGTAAGTAACCTGTAACAAATCATCGAATCCGTCACCATCTGGCGAAAAGGTCGGTGGCGTGAACGTCCATCCGGTCGCCAGCGAATCCGGATGGTAATAGATGCTGTTCTCTACACCGGGTGTCGCGCCGTCCGGACTTACGCTCGTCCGCCAATTCGACACCGAGTGTTCCCCATTCTCAAGATGCACCCGCTCCTGAGACCGGCCTGCCTGCAAATCCCAGCGATTGTCATAGGCCAGGGAATCCATCAGGTTTCCGTACTGATCGAACAGTTGAATTGTCCCGCCATCATTGGACAAATTCGCCCAGTCTGCCGGCGCCATGAGAACGCCAGAGTCCATAGAGAGTGAATCTTCTGAAATCACCACGTATTGTTCAGGTAGCACAGAGAGACCGGAATCCAATTCCGCGCTACGTTCGTTTACAAGTAACCGCCAGTTTCCCAGAGAAATAGTATCGTCTCCGGTATTTACTACTTCCACGAACTCCGCAGGATATATTTCCGATGGATCGGGTAAAAATTCATTCAATATGACCGATTGCCGCGGATACGGAATCCAGAGATTCGAGATGTGCCTGACGGTATCACCATTAAATGTGAACAGTCCGATGAGCCGGCGTTGTCCCGATAGATTCGGAACAATTAACGAACTCCATGCGGTAACCGTGTCTCCCGGCGCCAGGGAAGCAAGACTCGTATCGCCCTGGATCTCTTCCGGGTTGAGTACTAAATCGTCGTTCTCATCGATCCCGATTTGAAAATCGATGGTATTAATGGTCTTCAGGCCGGTATTAACAACCAGGTATTCCGGATTCAGGCCATTCAGCGGCGGTACAGATTGCACCGAGTCCATCCGCTCAACTCTGATTTGATACGAATCCGAAATTGCCACCGAACTCACGAATCCTGGGGTTCCCCCTGAGGCCGAGGTACTGACGTCCCAATTTCCCGCGTTCGAACTGGCACCCGGAGAAAATCCGGTAAAATATCTCCGTCGTTCCAGCGATTTGCCGGCGGCGATGTTCCACTCCGGAGTGTAATGCAGGGAATCGACGGTCACGCCGGCCGGATCAATCACGCGGATTTCATCGGCACCGTTATTCAGGCTCCGCCACCGATCCAAGACGATATATACTGACGAATCCGGCAACCGAAACTCCCGGAAGACCGAGCTGTCCGGCGTCAGGATCGCATATTCCTTTGACCAGAGATTGTAATTTCCTTTTATCTCTGCCTTAGCGCTGTTGTCTGCGAGTTTCCAGCCGGAGAGTTCAATAGCATCAGGTCCCGGATTGTATATCTCCACGAATTCCGACCACCCTTCACCGGGCACCGGAGCGAACTCTGTCAATAGCAGTGCTGATTCCTGAAACGGAACGCTGATTACACGTTCGGCAAAATTATTGGTCTCCCGGCTATCCTGTTCGAAGGTTAATTCCAATAATACGGTGTACGTTCCGCTCTTCAATGCGGGCATCGCCAGCGATATCACACCCGAATCACCGTGTGCGAGGTGTAACTCAATCCGTCTGGAGCCAGTCTGCGCCGGGGACACGGCAGATTTAATCTGAAAATTAATGGTACACGCATCTGCGGCATTCAATCCCACATTTCGAATAGTGCTTTGCAATTGCCACTCTTTATCTGGTGCCAATGATGTAGTCGGCGTCAAACTTTCCGAACCTATGGCAAGATCATATTCCAGCGTCGCGATACTGTTGACCCGCCCGGGCGTAGCGCCGGATTCATCATTGGAATCGCCCCAATTATCGCTGTGCTGCACCTCCGTAAACAGGTTAACTCGTTCCAGCGAAACGCCGTTGCCGCCCCAATCTGAGGTATATTCCACTTTTTCCTGAATCTTATGGACGCCGTCCCTGATGGTGACAGAATCTATTCCGTTGTTGAGTGTCGGGAATTCATCTGGAATTTCGATTGAGAAATCACTGCGAGGATACGATTGCAGCACCGAAGAGTCACTCGCAAACACAACGTACTCCCCGCTATGATAGAGCTGCTTTCCGTGAATCGGAATCCGGGATTCACTCCCGGCATCACAAACACGAAAACCGCGTAAGTCCACGGAATCTCTGGCAACATACACTTCCACCCATTCCGGCTCGCCCGGTTCCGGCCGGTACATGATCTCGTTGATTTTCACCGTTTCCGGCGGATAACCGAATATCCCGGCGGTGAAGGCGGTGTTGTTCCCGGGATTCTCATCACCGGACAGCCGGATCTCCGCTAAAAACCGGTGGTAGCCGTGGAGTTCGTCCGGGAGAACCACCCGGTGGGTGACGGAATCTCCGGTTGAGAGATTGGCTCCAGCGACCTCTTTGATAAGCTCGTTGGAATCCGCTATCGAATCCTCGTCTGCATCACGGTATAATGAAAGGGTGTGATCCGGCAAATTCCGGAGTCCATAGTTACGAACGGTCACTGCAACAGTTTCCGCAGAGGAGAGGGTCATCCCGGCAATTCCGGCGTCCAGATCCGGTACGGCGATACTGTTCGGTAATCCCGGTGTGGCGCCATCCTCCGATTGGCTGGTTCTCCAGTTCGAGGCGTCAGTTGCCGGAGCGTAAATATTCCGCCGCTCCAGAGATTCTCCGGCATTTCCGCCCCAGGAGGATTGATATTCCAGGGCGTCGTGTGGTTTTCCGGCAGGCGGGATGATCACCATGGAATCGCCGGAGTTATTCAGTGTGGGAAAATCAGAAACCGGACAGATGAGGGAATCCGGCAAATCCAGATAATATTCAGTCAGCGTGCTGTCACCGGCAATCACGATGTAATGGCCCGGACTCACGCGTCTGTCATACAGGGAATATCCGGCGGTATTGCCTGCGGCATCCCGCACCTGCCACCCCGCCAAATTCACGGGCTTATCGCCGACGTTCACCATTTCAATCCACTCCGGTTCGCCATCATCCGGGGTATACATAATTTCATTGATACGTAGCACTGGCTCCGGATACTTTACTTGAATTGTGGTGTCCGTCAGGGTGACTTCGTCCCCGCCGGACAATTCACAACTCAATACTACACGCCGCAAGCCGGGGGTGGAGAATCTCAGATCGAAGCGGAACTCCGTGGAATCTCCGACGTCAAGCGGGGCGTGGGTCGCGATACTGCCAAGTTTATCGATATCGCCGAATGCGGAATCGGTGTAATCGGAGACCCCGACGGAGTTGACGGTGAGTGATCGAAGTCCGGTATTGCAGAGTGTTCCGGTTATTGTCAAGCTTTCCCCCGGTTCAGCCAGGCCGGGTTTCATCGTCAGGTTTTTCAACTCGACCTGCACCGAATCCGCCATGACGGAGTTGGGAGTCGTCGGGGTAGCTTCAACCCCGGAACTCGCGCTCGCCCAATTGCCCGGATTCAGTCCGGACAGATAGGGATTCCGCCGTTCCAGACTCACTCCATCCCCACCGCCCCAGTTTCCGGAGTAGTACACCGTATCGATGACGGCACCGGAAGCATCTCTGATGACCAAGCCGTCGCTGCCGTTATTCAGGTTCGGAAAATCTTCAGGGATATACACAGAGTTTTGCGAATAGTCGTAATTCCCAAGATCGGCGGATTCGGCAAGAACAAGAGGCTGTTCAGGTGACATCGTTGCATCGTCCGCTATCGTCGCCCGGATATTTGATTCATCTGTGAATGTCCATTCGAGCAGCGAAATAGTTTCCGGGGATGTATTGAGTAACTCAAGCCATTCGGGATTCCCGCTGATTGGATCGTACATGATTTCGTTGATTACGACGCTATTTTCCGGGAATCTGACCGGGAGGGTAAACGTGATTGTATTATTCGATGTATCCTGATCGCCGGGATAGTCCAGTTCCGCTATCAACGCATGGATACCGCTGGGCAGGGAAATGGTAAATTTGGTCAGGGTGGAATCCCCTGAAGCGAGATTCGGAATTTGAGATACTCCGAGCTTATCCTCGCCACTTAAAATAATCCTGGCTGCGTCTGCGGACTTCGCCCCGGCGTTTTTCACTCTGATGGAAATATCCAGAGATGTATCTGGCCGCGCCGGCATCGGACTCCATATGACGGGAGCTGTCAGCGCCAGGTCGTAATCCCTGGGACTGACTGAATTCGTAAATCCCGGCGTTCCGTTGAGTTGGCGGCTGTCTTCCCAGTTTGATGGAGAATTAGCGCCGCCGAGCACGATTTTCTCATCTGAATATCCCTCGTCATTTTCGGGTGTATAGGTATATTCCGAAACGATTGCATCCATGGAATCCTTTAGTACCAGCTCTCTGCCCGTAGAATTGGAAAGCCCGTACACACCGAATCGGGTGTCGTCGATGGTCATCACTTTGACAGAATCCGGAATTATTGAATCGTAGGTTTGATCGCCGTCCCAGTAATCGAGGTCCAGGATAATTGCAAAAGAGTGCGGATTGATAACTAGATAAGAGGGGGTGGAGAGTGGCGCAATCCAAGGTGGAGCATTCAACATCTCCGGCGAACCATCCACGAATAGCTGCCATGCGTACACTGAGACGGCCGAGTCCGCCGTATTGTAGAGTTCCACGAACTCATCGGTGGACTCATCGCCGGTCGGATCAAACATCACCTCGCTGATGGTGATTTGTCCGAACGCCACGGCGCTACACCCTATTATGAACGCAGAGATGAGCAATCTCTTCACCGGGAAACTCCCGTCGTTATATAGCGAAACTTATAGCAACCGGTTAGACCGGATATACGATAGACGCCAACGATTGTGCAGCGTAATACGAATCTTACAGAATAGGTAACGCCGTTGAACTCAAACCGTTACGAAGAAAACAACAATTGCTGTACCGTGTAAACAATATCACCGAAGATTTACAGAAGCAAGAAAAATTCAGGTGCTGGAAATACTGGATACCAAATTTACGATGATCGCCGTTTAATCAGGTAATAAATGAGAAGGGTCGGAATCAGCGCTGTAAGAGCAACCACGCCCTCATTGTCATACGCCAGTACCTCCATAATAAGTGCCTTCAAAATGGCATAAAAGACAAGGTACAGGAGCAGATATTTGAGTATTTCTTTAAATACGCTCCAGACAGTTCGGAGAATGTCCTGTGAACTCTGATCGTTGCTCATCGCCTTCTCTGGGATAGCTGGTTGTTAGTGATTGGATTTAATTCGTTAATAAACTTGCGGAGAAATCCGGGCAATTGCAACGGTGGGACACAAACTGTTTAGTTTTTTTGGGAATGTCCGTACATTCCGGCAAATTCACTGATATTCCCGGGAGATTATTATGTTACTGGCCATTGATATCGGCAATACCAATTCGGTGTTCGGCATTTTCAGCGATGGAGAGCTGCTGACCCACTGGCGGCTGACCAGCGCTATGACGCGGACGGTGGACGAATCGTGGATCACCGTCAAACTACTCTGTGAAGAGGAAGGCATTCGTCCGGACGCACTGGATTCGGTGATCATCGGGTCGGTGGTCCCCAACGTGACAGATGTTTTCGCCACCATGGGGGAGAAATATCTTGCCATAGATCCTGTTATTGTGGACGCCTCGCTTCCTCTCGATCTGAATATCCTCTACGAGGATCCGAAGCAGGTCGGCGCGGATCGGATTTGCAACGCCATCGCCGGGAAAGCATTGTATGATCTGCCCCAGGTGATTCTGGATTTCGGTACCGCAACCACGTTCGATGTGCTCAACGGAAATGGCGACTACATGGGCGGCATCATTATGCCGGGATTTGAGATTTCCGCCCGGGATCTGTTTTCCAAGGCGGCCCGGTTGTTCAAAGTAGACCTACACTTCCCTGAGAAGGTCATCGGCACCAATACCGAGGAGAGCATGCAGTCCGGCATCCTCTACGGTGCTGTGGACTCCATCAACGGTATGATCAGGCGTATTCGGAATTCACTGGGAACCGATGATATGGATGTTATCGTCACCGGCGGTATCGGGAAACTTCTGCTGCCGCACATCGAAGATGCCCGGGAGTACAACCCGGATTTGACCCTATACGGCTTGCAATTAATTTATGAGCAGGTGGGGTAGGCTTCCGATAGAAGTGAAAAAACTCGTCAGCCCGGGCGATCCCGTCCTGGCGGTGACCGCTTTCAGCGTCGCCGACAGTGGTCGTGTGTAATTTAATGACCGCCACCGACGCTGTCAGCGATCGGCGGCGGGAGCACCTGTTGTTATAGCCTCGCAATCTCATTGCGAGGCGGGATTGGTGAGGGTAAAAAAACCAGTCATCCTGAGCGGCGTTCCGCTCGGAATGACTGCGAGGTCTTCTGTCGGTGATCCCATAACGGGTCGCCGACAGGTGGTGTGCGGCACCTTTGTGACGGGAAGGTAATACAGCCTTTGAATCTCATTCTAAGGCGGAAAATTCGAATCACCTCAGCATATTAAACAATCATAAGAGGTACATCCCAATCATTCCTCCGCCTTAAACAGGTCCTTCCACTGTTCAATTTCGTCCTGGGACATTTTGTGATCGGAATACTTGCGGGGCCGTGAGCCGCTGCGCCCGCCGAGTCGCTTCTCCGTGAAGTCAAAGAACTCCCTCGGCGTCATCACCGAGCAGCCGGCGCCGGAGGCCATCTGGCCGACCTTGTTATCTCTGGTAACAATGGTAGTATTCTGGTTGGCTTGTTTCTCCGCCTCCCGGATAATAAAGTCATCGGCATCGCTGCTGTTACTCACGTAAACAACATGCGGCTGATCCGCATCCTGATAATCGTCGAACATGTTCGGCATAGTCCGGGAATCGTACACGATAGTTGCGGTAATCTCACCGGTGTTGCAATAAGAGTGGACGTGTTCCCGCAGCTGCCGGCGTGCTTCTTTGGCGCTGACGTCCAGTGCCTGCATCAGTTTTGAAATGGCATGAATGACGTTATAGCCGTCTAAAATATAGTGCTGTCCCATTATCGTACCTCCTCCAACAATTCCAGGAAACGATCCATATCCGCGCGGGTATTGTAAAAATGCGGCGCCACGCGGAGGGTTCCATCCCGGAATGAAATGGTTACTTTCTTCTCCAAGAGTGCGTTAAAAATTCGCTGATTCTCGTCTGGATTACCGCACGAAAACAACACGATTCCGGCGCGCTCGCCGTCTTCGAACGGTGTCAAAATCTCGCATCCGGCATCCCGCAATCCCGAGCGCAAATATTCTGTAATATCCAAGATATGCAGACTGATGTTGTTGATGCCCACTTCCAGCAGTAATTGTACGGCGGCGTTCATCCCATAGATACCGGTCTGGTTGGGTGTTCCCAGTTCGTAACGGGCCGCCTCGCCCTTGACCGGCTGATCGTAGTTGTGAAATTCGAACGGTTCCCGAACACTGAGCCACCCGAGATACGTCATATCAAGTCGTTCCTGGAATTCTTTCGTCAGATATATAAAGCCGGTACCCTTTGGGGACATGAGCCACTTGTGCCCGCCGGTGGCCACCGCATCCACCGGCAGATTGCTCACGTTCAGCGGCATGGCGCCGAGTCCCTGGATGCCGTCCACAACAAAGGCGATATTGTTTTCCCGGCAGAACGTCCCGATGTACCGCAAATCTGCCCGGTAACCATTCAAATACTGAACGTATGACAAAGTCAGCATCCGTGTCTGGTCAGTCACGTATTCCTCGATATCTTCGACTTTGAGCCGGCCTTCGTTCGCCGGGATTTCCCGGACTACGACGCCCCGCTTTTTCAGATTCAAAAAGGGATACACATTGGCCGGAAATTCCATGCTACTATACAGGATTTCATCCTTCGGTTTCCAGGGAAATCCCTGGGCGACGATATTTAATCCGTGGGAGGTATTCCCAGTGAGGGCAATGCGATCCGGCTGACCCTGAATTAACTGCCCCAGGTTTTTCCGCAGATCTTTTACTTCCTTTAAATCCTGCTTGTAGTCGTCAAGGGTGCCTTCAGTGCGGTTCTCATGATATATGGCAATAGCATCTCGTACTCTGGTGGAAAACGGAGAGCTGGCCGCATGGTTCAGATAGAGTCGTTCATCCACTGCCGGGAAAAACTGTCTTGCCTCTTCTGGATTCATACCGTTTCCTGTGATTTATTTTCTGTTGAGATGTCAAAATAACGAGCAGGCAGGATATAAAAAAGGGCGCTCTTGCGAGCGCCCTTTCATTGGAAATGTTCTTCTCTGTAAGGCTAAATCTCCTTACCGGTCTCCTTGGCGGATGCCTTGGATTTGTCGCTGCATGTGGCGCCAGCGTTTGCATCGGCACTTTTCGTGCTTGCTTCCTTGGCGCTGGCTTTACTCGCGCCGCAGGTTGCACCTTCGGAAGATTTCATCGTCTTCTGCGCTTCAGCGGTTTTCACAGTGTATCCCGCGTCAGCTACGGCCTGTTCCACGGAGGCCATATTGGCGGTGGAAGCAAAAGTTACCTGGGCGGAGTTCGTCTTCAGGTCGACGTTGACGGCTTTTACGCCATCGACCTTTTTTACGGCGCTTTCCACCTTATTGACACATGCCTCACATATCATTCCCTCGATGGAAACCTCGGATGTCTTTTCGCCGCCCTGTGCCACCGTGCCGAGACTGATCAGCCCCACTGCGATGGCGATCACGAATGCAGGTATATATTTTCTCATGGTTTATCTCCTTGTGTTTGGCTTATTTGAACGCTCGCTTTGAAGCAATCGTCTTGCACCAATATGGAGCCTGGAAATGAAAAACCAATATAATTGCTGAAGAAATAATACGCAATTCTATAGAGACACTATTGTAATCCAGCCTACGATCACTCAGGCTTTTTTGCCACGGTCAATAGGCTTCCTAACGCTTTGTATTCCTTATAATCCTCAAAGGTGGGCGTCCCCCAACCCGGCTTGAAGCGATCTTCGTCCACCGGACGCCGGTCCACAACCTTTTCCTGTGCCGCAATGCGAAAACCGTATCCCTCAAAGATATTGCGGTAATCGGATTCGCCCAGCGCATGGACGGGAACGTTCAACTTCTCCGGCCAGGTCATGCTGTATGGATTTTCCTTATAGAGATCGACTACACACCAGAACCTGCCATCGGGACGGAGTACCCGCAAAAGTTCCGCCAACACCGGTTCCAAATCGGGATAATAATAAAACGATTCGACGCTGAGAACGTGCTGAAACGACTCATCTACCAGCGGAAGGGCATCTGCGCTGGAGACATAAAATTCAGTATTGTCGAACTCGATGGATTTCTCCCGGGCTTCGGCGATCATTTTATCGGAGATATCGATTCCGATTGCTTTGCCGCCCGGTAGCCGCTTCGCCAGCTCCCGGACCGTCCAGCCGTTGCCGCAGCCCAAATCCAGCACGGTCTCGTGTCCGGTGAGTTTCATTTTATCGATGGTCTGGATCGTCATATCCCAGTGACCATCACGCATGCCGTCGCCTCGACCGGCATCGGCCCAGTCATTGAATTCCTGTCGGAGTTGTTCCTTCAGTGAGGTCATAAATCGTCTTTGGTAAATTGCCGCAGAGAAATGAACTATTCTTCGATAATCTGTACGTTGGAGGCCTGCACGCCTTTTTGGCTTTTCACCACCTCAAACTCCACCTGCTGCCCTTCGTTCAGGGTTTTATACCCTTCGGAATGGATAGCGGAAAAATGCACGAATACATCCTCTTTGCCCTCGCGCTGGATGAATCCGAATCCTTTGGATTCGTTAAACCACTTCACGGTACCGGTTTCCACTGGCTTTCCTCCTCATCAAAATTATTTCCAACAACGAGGATGAATCTAACTGCGGCAGAGAAAAGTTACAAGTCCTCGTAAACGTGAAACGTTCAAATACTTTGCGCTCTGCGAAAAAACTCAGTACCTTTTTCCAATGAAAAAATTCCTGCTCATATTCGCCCTGATGGGCTTGCTTCTCCTGGGATGCCAAAAGAAGGAACCGGATGAATCTCCGGTAATCGTTACCAGCATCTCCGTCTATCAGGACCTTGTCCAAAACATCGTCGGTGAGGCCTGCCAGGTGAAAAGCCTGGTTTCCGGCATGGAAAATCCACACACACTCGATCTCTCCGGCAGCAAAGCAAAATTGATCCAGGATGCCGACCTCATCGTCTTTAACGGCATGGGACTAGAGGGGTGGGCGGACCAGGTGAAATCCGGACTCAAGCGAAAATCGACTCCGCTTATCACGGTTGCGGACAGCTTGGCCGGCGACTCCCTGCTCATCCACGGTGATAACCCGCACATCTGGATGGATCCGCGGATCACAAAATCCATCGTTCAGGTCATTCTGCCAGAACTTCAGAAAGTTTTGCCGGATTCCGCTCAACAGTTCCGGGCACGTGCCGAACAATTTATAGGGGAGCTGGATATACTCTACCAGGATGTCGGTTACAAACTGGCACCATTGGCAGGGGAGCAGGTGATAGTCCAGACTCCCGGACTCGATTATTTCTTCAGTGCCTTCGATATCACACCTGCCGCCCATATTGTGGATCATCCGGGGACAGAACCGTCCGCCAGAGCCATGACGAAACTATCCGATCAACTGGATACCGGAGAAATCTTTGCCATCATCCGGTTGCCGCAATTCAGCGATCGGCTTCCCAAAACACTGAGCGCCGAATCCGGCGTGGACATAGTTGAGATGAGTCCGCTAATTAACGGTACACCGTATGTCGACACCTATATTGATCTGATCTGGTACAACGCCGATCAACTTTCCCACGGCGAGTTATCCGAATAATGCGTGATCCGCTCATTCGGTTCCAGAATGTTTCCATTGCGTATGGCGACCGCCTCGCGCTAAAGAACATCACTGCCGAAGTGCATCCCGGTGAATTCATTGGTATCATCGGGCCCAACGGTTCCGGCAAAACCACCCTTTTCCTCGGCATCCTTGGGTTACAGTCCCTGTTCAACGGCGAAATCATCGTCGATGGCTCCAAAGTTACCTCTTCGCTGAAAGAGATCCGGGGATCCATTGGATATCTGCCACAGCGGGATAGCCTCGATCCCACCGTGCCCGGACTGGTGGAAGATATCGTGATGATGGGAATATACAGTAAACTGGGATTATTTCGTAGACCGACCAGGGAAGATGACAAGCGCGTCAGGGAAGTCCTGGAAATGGTGGAAATGCGGGATGCTATCCACGAACCCATCGGCCACCTGTCCGGCGGACAGCAACAGCGGGTGTTTCTGGCCCGGGCACTGGTAAGCAATCCCAAGCTTCTGCTGCTGGACGAGCCAACCTCCGCTATCGATCCCGGCACCCAGATCCGGCTCATCGAACTCATCACCAGACTCCATCAGCAGCTCGACTTGACAGTCCTATTCATTACCCACGACGTCAATCATCTCGTCGGCCGGGTCGATCGGGTGATGTATTTGAATAAGACCCTCCACGCATTCGGTCCCAGCGATGAGATCATCCGGGAAGATATTCTCTCAAAAGTATACGGGCAGGCAGTACGGGTTATTTGTCTTGAAGACGGCTCACCGTGCGTAATTGTGAGCGACAGCCATGTTTGATTTTCTCCAGTACGACTTTCTACTCCGATCCTTCATCGCGGCGATCCTCGTGGGATCTCTGGCATCCACGGTTGGTGTCTTTTTGGTGCTCCGGGGATTGTCCTTCATCGGTGCCGGTATCGCGCATGCCGCATTTGCCGGCGTAACATTCGGTTTTCTGACTGGTACCAATCCACTACTAATGGCATTTCTCTTCAGCATTATCTCCACGGGACTTATTGACCTCATCGAGCGATACGGTGAACTCAAATACGACGCCGCCATCGGGATGTTCTTCTCGCTGACCATGGCGCTGGCCATCATCTTCATTGGACTGATGGAGTCGTATAACGCCGAGGTAATGGGGTATCTTTTCGGCAATATCCTGAGCATCACCGCCACCGATATCTATGCAATAATTGCCGTTGCAGTCGTCACCTTCGCCTATATCGGCGGCCTGTTCAAAGAGCTGCACTTCATCACATTCGATGAAGTGCTGGCCCGGGCCAGCGGAATTCCGGTCACCCCTATTTTCTCCGGTTTCCTGCTTATGACGTCACTAACGGTTGTGGTTTCACTGAAAGCGGTGGGCGTTATCCTGGTGTTTGCGCTTATCGTCATTCCGGCGGCCGCGGCGTATCAACTGACACACCGTATTGGCATTATGATGATCTGGGCTATTGTCTTTGGGATACTCTCTACCACCCTGGGGATGCTACTTTCGTACTATTTCGATTTGCCCTCTGGCGCAACAATAGTAGTAACTAATAGTGTCATTTTCGGGTTAGCGTACCTGTTTTCGCCAAAGAAGAAAAAGTGCGAACCGGAAGCACTGGAAGCCACTGACCGGGAGCGGGCGATGAGCCGGGAACGGCAAGAAGGGGGGGGAAAGGAATAGGGAAACGGGCATAGGGGGAAACTGACCGGAAACCGGAGGCCGGAGACGGGAGACTGGAAAAACAATACTCAACAAACAACTCATAAAAGCGATTATGATTAAGATTAATAAAACCCGAAACTATAACACGTTAACACAGGAACACAATAACACGATTTTTAACCTGAACACCTGAACACTATTACACTGATTTTTACTCTTTTTCAATCCCCAGCTGCTTGATTTTCCGTGAGAGGTTTGGCTGAGCCATCCCAAGATGGTCGGCCACCTCGCTGATGTTCCAGTCGAACTTATCCAGCTGCTTTTCCAGATAAAAAACCTCAAATTCTTTTCTGACCTCCGAAAAATCTTTGGTCTCCAGAAAGGAATACGATCCGTCTGCAACCTTGCCATCTTGGGTTAAACTCGGGCGTACATCGCTCGCCTCGATAGTTTCACCGCTGGTCAGGATGTACATCCGCTCCACCAGATTTCGTAACTCACGTATGTTACCGGGGAATTCGTACTTCCGAAGCAGCTTCCGGGCCTCTTCGGAAATTTGCTTCGGCTCGGTTTTGAGATCGTTGGCGAAGTAGCCAAGGTAGTAATCCAGCAGGATGTCTATATCGCCTTCCCGATCCCGGAGTGGCGGTATTTCGATGGGGATAACATTTAATCGATAAAACAGATCTTCCCGGAAGGTTCCGTTCTCGATCATCTTTTCCAGATCTTTGTTCGTCGCCGCCAGAATCCGGACATCGATATCGATAGTTTCGTTGCCGCCGACCCGCTCGAATTTGCCCTCCTGGATCACCCGGAGCACCTTGGCCTGGGCATCCAGATTCATGTCGCCGATTTCATCCAAAAACAGAGTGCCTCCATCGGCCAGCTCGAGTTTACCGAGTTTCCGCTTATCCGCTCCGGTAAAGGCGCCTTTTTCGTGTCCGAATAGTTCGCTTTCAACCAGTTCGTTTGGAATGGCTGCACAGTTAAACTTGCCGAACGGCCCGTGCTTCCGGGCACTGTTGGCATGGATGGCGTAGGCCACCAGTTCTTTCCCGGTGCCGCTTTCGCCGCGAATCAGCACCTTGGATTCCTGCTTCGCCACCTTGTCAATGAGTTCCCGAACTTTTTCGATCTGCGGGGATTCACCAACAATACGGTACTGATCGTCCAGTTCTTCCTTTTCCTGGCGAAACCGTTGATACAGCCGCTGTTTTTCGGCGATATTCCGGGCCGCCACCACAATCTTTGGGAGGGAGAGCGGCTTCTCCATAAAATCGTACGCGCCTATCTTGATAGCTTTAACGGCGATACTGATATCGCTGTGACCGGAAATCATGATAACATCCATATCTTCGTCCCGCTCCAGGATCTGCTCCAGGACTTCCACTCCGTCCATACCGGGCAGCTTCACGTCCAACAGCACCAGATCAATGGCGGACTTTTCAATGGCTTCCAGTCCCTCTTCGCCGGTTTCGGCAGTGAGGACTTCGTATCCCTCATCCTCCAGGATGCTCCCCAGGGAGATACGGATGTTTTTTTCATCATCGACTACCAGTACTTTCATGGATTCCCTCCGGAATTGGTGACTTGAAACTGGAAACTCGAAATTGGTGAATTATCGAGTTGAATTAATGAACGCATTCAGTTTCGGGCCTAATTCGTCAATAATATCTCTGAAATATACTGCATCTTCTTCAGTGATCAAGTCTCTACGGATTAGTTTCCGCAACCAACATTTTGTTTCTTCAAAAGAACTTCTTGCGTACCTATAAAACAACTTTCTCTCTTTTGGTGTATATCGCCCATATCCTTCGGATATATTGGCACTTATACTATCGGCAGATCGAATAATCTGATATCCAATGGTATTTTGAGCTTTCACTGGCCATTCATCGAAATTGTACCATACCTTATCCGCTAATTTCTCAGCCAACTGATACACATCCAATTCGTGGATTTCTTTCATTGCAATTCTTGATTTATATGCACCGAAGTACCAAAAGGTAAGTGATGTTATTGCGGAGCACCAGTATCAAGTTTCGAGTTTCAAGTTTCAATATTCCCGTACTTCTTCCGGCTTTCCGGCGACAGGCCGATTTCGATTGTAAATCTGGTACCTTCGCCCGGTTCGCTGTCCACCTCAATTGTCCCTTCGTGGCTCTGGACGATCCGTTTTACGATGGCTAAACCGAGTCCCGTTCCTTTTTTCTTCTTGGTGAAATACGGTTTAAAGATATTTTCCATATCTTCATCGGTAATACCGCTGCCGTTGTCTTCCACGGTAATTAAAAAATTCGGATCGGCATATTCCGCATGAATTGTGAGGTAACCGTCGGCTTGGCCGTCCATGGACTGGATAGCATTTTGCACCAGATTCACGAACACCTGCTTCATCTGCATTTTATCACCGTAGAACAGGGGCAAATCCTCCTGTACATCGCATTCGATTTCGACTTCATTTTCATACGGCATTACGATTTCACGGAGCTGATCTTTCAGACTATACTCCTCAAAGTTCGCCGAGGGCATCCTGGCAAAATCCCGGAACTGATTCACCAGTGACTGGAGATTATCCACCTCCTCATTCACGATATTCATGACCTCACTGAACACCTTGTCTAAATCTTCGCTGCCCATCAGATATTTATTCTCCAGGCGCTGGGTCTGAAGACGGATCGGTGTCAGCGGATTTTTTATTTCATGCGCCATCACCTGAGCCATTTCGCGCCACATCATCTCCTTTTCGGCTTCCAGGAGCTTGTTTCGGTTCTCCACGAGCTCATCGGTCATCGCATTAAAGGAGACAATGAGGTCATTTATCGGAGAAAACGGGCTTTCCTTCACCTGAATATCCAGATTACCGGCTGCGAGTTCCCGGGTCGCGTCCTGCAATCGGGCCAGTGGACGGGTAATGAGTCCAAAGGAGATAAGAAAAATAATCAGCACCGTCAGTATCAGGAACACAAAGATAAAGATGGAGTAGACCTGGATTTCCCGTTCAAAGAAGTCGCCGGCCAGTTCAATCTGTCGTACATCGATGAGGAGGTTTTCCACCTCGTTCTTGAAGGCTTCCGCTTCCTCCTGAGACAAATTGTCTTTGTATTCCTGGTATATGGTGTTCACCTTGGATTCCAGCTCCAGGTATTCAATCTGGGACTGGTAGGTGCGAAAACTGTCGAGGAAATAGCTCCTGAAGACCAGTACTGACGCCGTCAGTAGCACAGTCACCAGCAGAATAATCTGCATACGGAACGACGGGATCAGTTTTCTCATAACGCCAGGACCGATTTATCAAACGGGTTCGACTTAATGGTTGGCTCGACACCTTTCCAGTAGCTCATCAGGTTTATTTCTTCCTGCATACCCGGCAGCCGGATATTTTTCATATAGGCCGTCATATGAAAATAGTATCGCTTGTTCCCGTCCAGGAATTCGGCGTCCACCACCTCATAATTATCTATAGATGCCATCTCCTGGTGAGCTTCTTCCAGCGTAACCGTGTTAATAGTTTCATCGGTCTCGGAAAAGTAAATCTGATAATAACCGTCGACGAGGCTATACTTAATCTGATGGTAGAAATCTTTGACAATCAGGACTTTGTCGTTTTGGTTTTCCCGAATGGAAACCCGGAAGTAAAAGCGCACCGGTTGCCCTGATTGAAAAAGCCGATCCAGCTCTTCGGTGTAGCAATCCCGGAGCTCGGTAGTGACTGTAATTTTACTCCCTTTCACATCCACTTCCGGGTTGTTAAATATGGCGTTTGTCCCGGCGATGGAGGTAAAAAAGAGGGAGCCAATGGTAATTGCAGTTGTCGCTACTTTTTGTGCCAGGGTTTCGAACATTGCGGCGATTAACTCTTCCGGTTTCCGGCGTGCCACCACCTGTGACAATTATTCATTTGAATCATATTAATATCATGAAGATTTACCCGTTTGCCAACGGATTCTTTACCAGGAGTGCCGCCTTCATGCAGACCGTCCCAGTGATGGTCTCACCGGGACGGCTTTTCATATCCTTGGAACGTTGTAAGTCAGGGCTCAGTCTGGGTCCTTTTAGAAGAAATCGAACCAGAGCCCCACGGAATAGGTTAATCCGTTTATGGAGGTTTCCGGAGAATTTTCCACTTCGATATTATCATCCACCACATGGGCGTTCCACCGGGTGTGATAGGAGTATCCAAGCATGTATCCCACGGTACCGCGGACCCCAAGCCAGTCCGTGAACCGCACAATTGCTGAAGCCCGGGGCTGCCCCATGAGGTACTTTTTCTGCAAATGCATATAATTGTTTACCGAGTTCGCCATCTGCTGGTTCAGATCGCCCCAGCGATAGTTTTCCTGCATCTCATACATCTTGAGATCGTAGGACGCGAATCCGGCGGTAAATCCGCCACTCAGTATCAGATGATGAATAATCGGGATCCGTTTATCCATGGTAAATCCCCAGTAACCGAATTCGTAATCCAGCCTCCGGTTTGCGTTGGTCGCGGCCCGGCGATTGCTTTCGTAATCGTTGAAGTCGAATCCCCAGAGCCAGTTGTTATCGCCTTCAAACTGTACATGGAATCCTCGCATCAGCAGTCCCAGGTCTCCGCCACCAACCGGCGGATCAGACCGCACATCCGAAAACCCCATATCGGACAGCAGCTGCGATATCGGCTCGTGGTCTGGTTCGTACCACGAGGCATAAAATGTTAATCCGCCGTTACCCGCATCCCGCGTCCAAAATTCGGATTTCTGGGGCTTTGGTTGCTCCTTACTCTCTTTGCCCTGCAAGATAGCGCTTGTTGTTTTGACATGCCCATCCCGGAAATATTTTACCTCGACCGGATCTCCGACGCGCTTACTCCGAATCATGCGAACCAAATGATCCTCATGTTGAACTTTTTTTCCATCGAATTCCATAATGATATCGTTTTCCATGAGGCCGGCCTGTTCCGCCGCACCGCTGGAAACCACGCCGTCCACCAATACACCATAGGTGTAATCATAATGCATTTTATACGCCTGCTCAAAGTCCAGATCATCCAAAAAGACACCGAATAACGGCCGCTCATCGGAAGAAGATTCAATGCCAATGCGAATGGTTGAACTATCGCTTCCGATAACCTTACGTTTAATATCCGACTGCTGATTGGCGAAATCCCCGGATGAGGACTTGACGATTATGGTCTGTCCTGCCAACGGGTTCATCGCGGCAACAAAGATCAGACAGAATACCATCACCGTCGCCCTTAAAAGCCTTTGACCCTTTTTGGTCCGTCCGTTTATCGTTTTCATGATACTTTCTCCTTCTATAGATCCCATCAGATTAACAATTCCAGAAGTGATTAGAATCCAAACCAGGGACCGATGCTAATCATCGGACCATGATAAAAATTACTATTTGGTGACCCTTCTATTTCATAAGTATCGCCACCCATCTGTGCTTCCCAGCCGGACTTGAATGACATGCCAAGAGCATACCCAACTTCAGTTCGCAGCGCCAGCCATGGCAGAAACCTGTACATGAAGGTCACCCGTGGATTCACCAGCAGATAATTCTTTTTCATGTGGAGATAACTATTGCCGCTACCAGTTAAATTTGTTCCCAGGCTATCCCAGATAACGTCGCCCTGAGTTTGGGCCACCTCCAACTCGACGCCAGCCCCCCCAAGCACCAGTCCGGGAGCAATGACAAAATTATCCGTCGGCCGGTACCGTTTATCCAGTGTGACACCGCCATAGGAAGTTGAAAACTTCATCCGTCGATGGGTGGTGTTATTTCTCCGGTCAAAGCTGTATCCCGCTCCCATCCCACCGATGAACCAGCCTTTACCGATTGGACCCTGACCACCACCGCCATGCATCAGGATGCCGCTTTCCGGTAATTGAGTAAATCCCAGGTCACCAATTACGCCGTTGATATCGCCTAAATCCACCATGGAATACACTGGTATCCAGCCACCACCACCGTATCCTTTCGAAAGAAAACCTTCCTGGAATCCGTCCCAATCACTTTCCCAATCTTCATCCCAATCGACTTCACCCCAGTCTTCTTTATCCATCGATTCGTCGTCTCCTTCGGCCTCTTCTGAATGGGGCAAATCCGGAATACGCGGAGCGCGTGGCTCCAGAGTCAGTGTGGTGGTAATAATTTCTTCATCCCTAAAGTATTTCACCCGGATTTTATCGCCTATATTTTTGCTGTCTATCATATTCTTCAGTACGCCGCGATATCGCACTTTGCCTCCGTTAAATTCCATAATAATATCGCCCTTACGAAGGCCGGCTTCGTCTGCCGGCGTTCCATCCACTACACCGGTGACCAGCACGCCATAGTTATAATCGTAATGGCGTTCGTACGCATCCTTGAAATCCAGATCGGCAACGGAAATCCCCAGAAACGGGCGCGAATCCCGGCGCGTTATCCGGACGTCGATGTTACTCAAACTATCCATCTTTTGCATGAATTCCGGATCTTCCAGCGATTGAAGCGCCTGCTCCATATTCTGTTCCATCTGGTTCAGATCGATATCCATCTGTTTACGTACGTCGGGATCGAGTCGCTCTAATTCCTCCTGTGCTCGTCGTAATTCTTCTCGCATACGCTGTAATTCCCGCTCAAGGTCGACTTCAACATCAACCGTGTCGCCAGTAGAATCAACGGTTACCGCCACTGCATATCCAGGCAGCCCGGTGGCCCGGGCATATAAATTGGCCAAAATGGGATCATCAAAAATTTCAGAAAAAATTTGTATCCGATACTGTTGACGTTTGTTCTGCTCATCAGGCGTTCCGGAACTAGCAGCTTCTCCCACTTGTGGGATCGGCGCCAGAAGGATCACCGCCAGGCTCAACACACCAAAAGTTCCAACAAGGCTGAGACTGCGTCTGCTTTGATTCATAACCCGTTTCATTTTTTATTCTCCTTTCAACCAGACAATCATTTTCAAATTCACTTCATACTAACGCAACTGACATGCCAACCATTCATTCAAACTCCTTATACCCTTTTATATCAGTGTATTACCTAGCTTTGGTTGTTTTCCGTAGTCCATAATTTCAGTCCAAATTCATATGATATTGATATGTGCACATATCAATCTGATATAGGAATTGGTTCAATCCCTTACGAGGAGCGCTTTACACAGTGAGTCTAGTAAGATAAATCTGGTGACATCCAAATAAAAACCATACGCGGAAAATACGGAGGAAGAATTACCAGGATCAGCGGCTTTCTCTCCGGCCGCCGAACCTGAATGTCAGAATTTTAGCTGATAATTTCGCGGACTACAAAGTAACTGTTTAGTGACACTGGAACGAACAGAATCCTGAGAAAGGGTGACCTTCATGAGGAAAATATTTACCGGTGAAATCTGAGGGATTTTTGCGGAACCTCTGCCTCTTCGTATTGGGTTAAGGAGGTATCATCGTTCTCAGCAGATCGCTGGCTCGTTGCGAGTTCGCGTAAAGCGCGGTCAATTATACTGTTCTCAAAATATTGTTGGTGGGCTTCTTTTACCATTTTTTCTTCAACCTCATAGAGTAAAAGCTGTATTTCTGAATCGTACAGGACACGGTTTCCGTAACCGGGATTCTCCTCGTGACCATTCTTCAATGATTTCGTCACGGATTGCAGTGCATCGAAAATCAGTGCCTCGTCCATGGAATTCCCGTGATTCCTGGCAACCATATCATCTTCCACCTGGGCGATAAAGAGATTCATCGCACCTTCAGACACCGGCGAATAAAAACTTGATAGTGCCGATTTCGCACGGACCTGTACGCTTATTCGGTGCAGCGCTGAATTTAAATTGTTCGTTTCAATCATATTTTCCCGGGATGACTGAATCATTTCCCATTCGACTTCATCCTGAAATAAGGAATAGGCCATGCCCCCGAAACCGGTCGGAGCGGTAAAGGCCAACATTGGAAATAGTAAGAGGAATATTCCTGCCGAAATTCGCTGCATCTGCTGTATAATTCGTCTCATTTTTGCCTCCTTTTTTTCTTGGCTTCTCCCTTTATTCATACAATCCTTATGCCAAAATATATTTAATCCCCTTGAAACTCTTGGCAGTAAAGGGATAGGAGGATTTCTCTTCTTTTGTCATTTCCATCAGAGTTTGCTTAAACAAATATGAATTTGATATACGTTATATCGAACTGATATGGTCATGGCCATACATTATACGCTCATCGGGGGCTACGGACTGGCCAGGCAACTGCATATCTCCATCTGTCCGGTCTCCAACATCAGCTGTTCGTTGGCGGACACTGACCTGATGCGCATACTACAGAAAGTTATCCCGGAAGACAATACTGAGCATAAGATCCCAAAAAGTCTTACACGCGAGGCAATTACTTCATCAAAATCAATTTACGGGACAACGTTTTTGATTTGGTACGAAGCGTAGCGAAATACACGCCAGAAGGAACTTGTGCGGCGTTCCATCGAACGGTATATCGCCCCGCTTTCTGTCTTTCATTAACGATTGTGGTTATCCTGGAGCCTGCCAGATTATAAATAGTCACCAAGACTGGCCCCGGTTCGGCCACAACATACTCCAGGGTTGTAACCGGATTGAACGGGTTCGGGTAATTCGGCAAGAAAGAAGTCGTTTGGGGGATTCCGGGTTGGGTAGTTTCTGTGCCGGTTTCGGATGCATTATAATTCAGAACGAATAACCCTGACTGCATATCAGAGACGATAATTTTACCAGAGTTAAAATAGGGATATACCGACCAACAGCCGCCGAACAACGCGTTCTGTTCGTAAAATGTATCGTAAAATCCAACCTCTTCCGGATGGGTAGGATCAGAGACATCCCAGATCCGAACTCCTTCGGTATAATGCGCGACATAAAGCAGATCGCCACGAATATAACAATTGTGTACGACCGCGGTGGAGTCAACGATTATGTCGCTCACCTGCTGGATGTCATTTAAATTGCTGATATCGAAAACCCGGGTCCAATTACCCGCCGAACCGACTTCGTCGCCAACAAAGGCATACTTCCCGTCGGTTGTGGTCCAGACATTGTGTGCTCCTGATCCGGCATAGTTAAATTTCGCAAGCCGTTTCGGATTCGCTTTGTCGGAGACATCGATTATATCGACTCCTTCACCCTGAATGGCAGCAGCATACGCTGTATCATTCCGAACATATACATCATGGTAATAATACGGGTGGAAATTTCCCACCAGTCTTGGAGCGGAAGGATCGGCCAGGTCATAGATCTCCAGCCCGCCGACGTCATGTCCGCCTACCACATACAGATACTGTCCCTCAACGAAGCAATTATGTGCTCCGCCCTCATTGGTGTTTTCTATCCGAATGGTCGAGATCGTGACAGGATCAGTAGGATCGGAAATATCGATGACCTGTGCTGGCATACGCTCATTAACCAGTATCGCGTAGTCTTGATACACTTTCACATCTTTGGAATCCACCCCCCGATTCGTTGACGGTTCAAATCCGACTTCCACTGGCTCGGAACCTGAAATATCGATAATACTTAGTCCTGCCTCCCTGGCACACAACAGAGCGTACTCTTTTCCTGTAGTAGGATCGGTATACCCCCAGATATCGCCGTACTCATTCCGGTTATCCCACTGGCCCAACAGACTCATATTTTGCCTGATTATCTGTGGCACGCCCAGTTTTTCCTCACTGACATATTTCAGATCTCCCTGGTCATCATACGCCCGTAACTGATAGAAATATTTTGCTCCGTTCTGAAGACCTGTATGGGTAAATGACGTCTGACCAATTGGCAATGATGTTAACAATTGGTCTGCCTCTTCTGTCTGTGAATAAAACAGGTAGACACTATCTACACCAGTTCCCTTGTATTGCCAGGAAAGGTTGAGCCGTCCGTCGGCCGGCGTTACCGAAAACGGTTTAAAAGCATACCAGGCAAGATGAATCCGAAGTTTAGAATCCGGCACTTCAAAGAACGAATGTCCCGGCGTACGTCGTGGCCACCAGACAAACATGGCATCGCTGCTGGGAGCGTAATTCTCGTCACCATACGTTTCACCTGTTCCGTCGTAATCACTAGCCATGATAAAAAGCTGTTCATATCCGCCGTTGTCTGTCGTATCAGGATCCCAGAGGTAATTGGCCTGCGTTGAATCATTAGTGAATTCGTCCTCGAAGAAACAGAGGTTCAATCGTCTCGGATTGTCCGGGTCAGAAATATCCCAGGCCGATCCCCGGAAAATGCCCACCCCAGCTGCCCGGAATCCGGTTTCACGACGATAAACCTGGCAATAGGTTGTCTCATCCTCGGCGAATCGAAGTTCGACCGGCGTATAGGAGGCGTTACTCATATCAGTATCATAGTAGAAATTATCCCCGAGATCTAAGCTGCCATGAAAAGCGTCTCCACCCCAATCATAACCGGTAAGCCATTGTATCTCTCCCTCCCATTCCACATACGGATACGGCACACCAGGTGACTGGGAAAAAGTATTTCCTGCGATAAGTAGGCAGCTGATCAGACTCAACCATCTCGATATTGAACTCAATCCGATGTGCGACATCAGGAACTCCTTAACATTCTTTACTAATGATGACTGAATTTATCATCATTTAGTTTCAATCCCTAAGAGTGTCTTTCGGCAAAAAATTCCACAAGAAAGATAAGTGGTTACTATTTTTTTCGGCGGAATGAGGGACGTTTGTTAAAAATTGTAATCCGGATTACTTGGTTCGAAATCCCGATTTGTCAGCCCGGAATTTATTTTAAAATCCGCATATCCGTAATCCTCCACAAGAATATCGCCGGTATTCCAGATCTTCACACGGAGCGGAAGGTGAGTCCGGTAGCTGATGTACACCAGTGCCCGATGGGCATAATAATTTGAAGACTCATTCTTCGGCGTTACGGCTTCTATGCACCGGACTTGTTCTCCGTACATGGTCGAATCACCACGATCAAGATACAGGACCTTTTCCTCCGGATGGGCAATGGATCGCTCATAATCGTCGGCAACTATCTGCACCGTATGCCCGATACCTGCCTCGGTTACCGGATGCCGGTTGCCCCGCATCGCCAGGGTACCGGTCGGATCAACGTTGACGGTGAGATATGGAAACGAATGCTGTTTCACCCGCACCTCCCCATTATTCCATCCCCGTTTATACAGCAGCTCCCGTCCCTCATACGGATCTTCGATCCACTTCATGTACAGTTCAAACGGCTTCCGGAATTTCATCCGGATCGTCTCCATAGGGCGCATTTCACCATCAATCCGCTCCTGTTTGTAGAAAACGCAGGTATAGTCATCCACCGCCGCATAGGCGTCTTGCATTGAGGTAATCAGGGAGTCCAGTTCCTGCTCTGATAGGGCCGTCCCGTCCTGGGCAGATGCGATACTAATACAAATGAATATCGTGCAGACATATTTCCCCAAAGATGTCACGAGCTGGCGATTTTTACGCATGCTGTAATCCTTCTTAAAATGGTTCAGACTTTTTCTGCAATTGCTTTTGCCACCTCTAATGTCGTCGCATCGCCCCCCATATCTCTGGGACGGATTTTTCCATTCGAGATAACTTCAGTCACCGCCGATTCAATCCGCCGGGCATCTTCAGACTCTCCTAGCCACTCCAGCATCATTTTGGTGCTCAGGATCATCGCGATGGGATTGACGCGATACTGCCCTGCGTATTTCGGCGCCGATCCGTGGGTCGGCTCAAAGACGGCATACTCGTCGCCGATATTGCCGGCGCAGGCAAAGCCAAGCCCGCCCACGAGTTGCGCCGAAAGGTCGGACAGAATATCTCCGAACATGTTCTCCGCCACCAGGACGTCGTAATCGTGCGGATTTTTCAGCAGCCACATACACTGGGCGTCGATGTTGGTTTCATATAATGGAATATCAGGATAATCCTGTGCAACCTGGCGTGCGGTGCGCAACATCAGTCCGCCGGTTTCACGGAGTACGTTCGGCTTATCCACGACAGTCACAGATTTCCGGTTGAACTTTTTCGCGTATTCGAACGCCTGATGGACAATATTTTCGCAGCCCTGGCGCGTCATAATACGGGTAGAGAGCGCGATGTTTTCGAGGCCGAATTTCTCGAATTTTTTCATCTTGGGATGCACGGAGAGCGCTTCAAATACTTCGTCCGGGAGGGGATGGAATTCCACGCCTCCGTACATGCCTTCGGTGTTTTCCCGGAAGATGACCAGATCGATACCATCTCTGTAGTTCAGCGGGTTATTCGGATACGCCTTACACGGCCTCAGATTGGTGTGGAGATTGAACTCCTGGCGCAGCCGGACAATCGGACTAAAATATTCGTAACCCTTTCCCTGAAGCACCGGATCCAGTTCTTCATTCGCCTCACCGGCCGGTTTAGAGGTAATCGCACCGAACAGACAGGCATCAGTTTCCCTGAGCACATTCAGGGTACGTTCCGGGAGCGGGTCGCCTTCGGATTTCCAGAATTCCCAGCCGATATCACCCGGCAAGTACTCAGCATCGAACGGGAGGGCATCCAGCACCATCCGGGCCGCTTCCATCACTTCACTCCCAACGCCATCGCCTGGCAACCATGCTATCCGGTATTTTGCCATAATATGTCCCTTCGTGCTTGCTGTAATAGACTATTTGAACCGGTGCAATGGGGTCACCTGAATCCGGAACTCAATATCAGGCAATCTATCCTTGAGCAGGGATTTCAGATGCTGTATGTATTGTTGCGATTCCGTGGTGGACAGCTCCGGCGACAGCATTACATCCATAATAGCCACATGCCGGTTTTCGTGATCCACAACTCTGACCTCGTGAAATCCTTTCAAATCCGGTTCTCGTTCCTGAATATCGTTCATGGTATTGCGTACACGCTGGACGTATTCGGATTCCGGTGCAATCGGATCCAGGTGTACCAGTGCGTAAGCATTCAGGGCTTCACCCAGGCAGTTTTCCACCGCCTCCGCCGTGTCATGCATCAGCATGGGATTGATAGATTCATCCACCTCGATATGCAGATTAATAAACTTACCCTGCCCGTAATTGTGCACCACAATATCATGGGCATCCAATACGTATTCCACTTCTTTGGCCATCCTCCGGATTTTCCGGACTAATTCCGGTTTCGGCGGTTTGCCCAAGAGGGAATCAATGGCGTTTCTGGCAATGTCGTACCCCGTGTAAATGAGTACGCCCGCCACGCCCAAACTGGCTACTCCATCCAGCGAGGGAAGTCCGAACATCCCGGCGATAAGTGCCACCAGTACCAAAGCGGATGAGATCGCATCCGTTCGGTGGTGCCAGGAATCCGCAGCTAACGTATCGGAATCGATGGCATCTCCCAGATGTTTCGAGAACTGGCCCATCATCTCTTTGATAACGATGGTAAATACCACTGCCGCCAGCAGCGGAATACCAATCTGGATAGTCACGGGTTCAGCGATGCGCTTAATCCCCGTCTGGATAAACTCGATCCCCGTGACGACCAGCAGAATTGAAATGATAAGTGTCGCGATATATTCTGCTCGCCCATGTCCGTACGGATGCTCACGATCCGGCGGCTTGTTGGAGATTTTGAATCCCACGATGACCACGATGGATGTCGCGGTATCCGAGAGTGAATGGATGGCGTCGGCAATGAGCGCCAGGGAGTTCACCGTCAGCCCGATAATAAGCTTAAAAACAAACAGGAAAAAATTCAGGACGATGCTGACCCAGCCCTCCAGCAGTCCGTAGTGTTCCCGGACTGTGCCATCGGTTACGTTATCGGCATCTTTGATAAACCTATTGGCTATCCATTTGGTCAGCCGTTCCATAGTCCGGTAATTTACCAGTCAGGGATACTGAAATAAACGGATATTTCTGTGAAATTCTCATGTACTACGATTTACTACCAATTGACAATTAATTTTTTGTCTATTGCCCGTTTTTTCTTGATATCCCAAAGGGATCCCTTCCGGAAAAATGTGCGACTCCAAAAATTTCGCAAAAGTAAATAAGTCTTCGAAGTTAAAGACACATTCCAAGTTTTAAAGAAAATTTCGTGTTTGAGCACCCGAATAAAATACTCGTCGACTAAACAGTTTATAAGAGATAATTATAAAAGACCCACAGCGAATTACGTGTGCGAGTTCGAAGTTTTCTTGATTTTTTCTACCCGTTTTTTATCAAGAAAAAACGGGTAAAGATATAAAAATTGATATGAAGCCATCCCGCAATCGCGGATGGCTTCACTGGAAATCATACTATTATGTGGAAACACATTAATCCGCCATAGTCGACAAGTCGCCGACCTCCTCACCCATGGCCTTGGCACGCAGAACCCGCCGCATAATCTTGCCGGAACGCGTCTTCGGCAGAGAATCCACGGCCTCGACGTTCGCCGGTTTGGCAATCGGGCCAAGTTCTTCAGCTACGTGCTCAACCAGCTCATCCATCAGATCCTCGCTGCCTTCGTAGCCGACCGTCAGGATAACATAGGCATGGATGGCGTTACCTTTCACGTCGTCCGGGACGCCAATCACGGCTGCTTCGGCCACGGCATCATGGCTGACAAGCGCGCTTTCCACTTCGGCAGTGCCCAGACGGTGTCCGGCGACGTTCAGGACATCATCGATCCGGCCGATGACCCAGAAATAGCCATCTTCGTCTTTCTTGGCAGAATCGCCGGCCAGGTACCACCCCTGATCTTCGAATTTCGACCAGTACGTCTCCTTGAAGCGCTCTTCATCTTTGTAGAGCGTCCGGAGCATGCTGGGCCACGGCTTTTTGATGACGAGATACCCTTCTTCATCCGAATCGACCGATTCCCCATCATCATTGACGACATCCGCCTCCACACCAAAGAACGGCTTAGTGGCGGACCCCGGTTTCAATGGCATAGATGGCACCGGCGTAATCATGAACCCGCCGGTCTCTGTCTGCCACCAGGTATCCATGATCGGGCATTCTCCGTATCCAATGACATCGTGGTACCACTTCCAGGCCTCCGGATTAATCGGTTCACCCACGGAGCCTAACAGTCGCAGGCTGGACAGGTCGTGTCGATCCGGCCAGGCGCGTCCAAAGCGCATTAACCCCCGGACGGCCGTGGGCGCCGTATAGAGAATATTCAGTCCGTAGTACTCGATCATCTTCCACCAGCGATTCGGGTACGGATACGTCGGCGCCCCCTCGTACATAAAGTTCGTGGCACCCAGGAGTAGTGGGCCGTACACGATATAACTATGGCCGGTTACCCAGCCCGGATCCGCCGCGCACCAGAATCGATCTGACGGTTTGAGATCAAACACATACCGGAGTGTCGTCGCAATGCCAACCATATACCCGCCGGTCGTATGGACAATCGCCTTCGGCTTGCCGGTCGTGCCGGAGGTATAGAGCAGATACAGCATATCTTCGGCGTCCATTTCTTCGGCCTCACAGGCGCGACTGGCAATGGGCATCTCTGCCAGTTCGTGATACCAGTGATCCCGGCCCTGCTCCATGTGGACCTCCGTGCCGGTGCGTTTCACAACTAGGACGTTTTCCACAAATCCCACGTGGCGGATGGCTTTGTCGACGGTCTGCTTCAGCGGCACTTCCGAACCGTTACGGTAGCCGGCATCCTGGGTGATGACCAGTTTGGATTGGCTGTCTTCAACCCGTTCTCGAAGTGCTTCCTTGGAAAAACCGGCAAACACGACCGAATGGATCGCGCCGATCCGGGCACAGGCGAGCATCGCCATAACGGTTTCAGGTACCGGCCCCATGTACAGGGTCACCCGATCGCCTTTTTCCACGCCCAGCGCCTTCAGGATGTTTGCGAACTTGCACGTTTCACGATATAACGCATAATAGGAAAAGGTCCGCTGTTCGCCGTTTTCACCTTCCCAGATCAGCGCCAGTTTGTTCCGGTTGGAATTTTTGACATGCACGTCCAGACAGTTGTAGGCAAGGTTGGTTTTTCCACCGGTGAACCATTTATAAAACGGGGGATTGCTGTCGTCAAGCACTTGGTCCCACTTATCAAACCAGTGATATTTCTCGGCTTCTTCCTCCCAAAAACCTTCCAGATCATCAGCCGCGCGCTGCTGCATCTGCTGCCAGTCTTTGGCATTGGCATTTTCAACGATCTGTTCCGGTGGATAAACGACGTCACCCTGGAGATCGGCGTTCTGACCTGCCATAACTTCCTCCTTCTTTCGGACACTTTGACTGTTTTATAAAAAGACGAGGCTAAAGTATACGAGGAAATCAAAATAATTCAAAGAGGAGAAAAGGAGTCATGTTCCAATGCCCGGAGAAGTTTACTCAGTCTTTGTTACGAAAATTCCTAAAATTTTGCATGTTGAATCAGAATAGTTCGGCCTGGCCATCTTCTCCGGTATCATTAGGATCGTTCTTTGTGCTATCGTCTATTGGGCGAATGACATCCGGCTGATTATTTTTCGGATTATTCACGATTTTTGATACGGGATAGGCGGTCAAATCATCTTTGGGATACGGCCGGAGTAAAGGCTTCAGTTCATCGGTTTCCAGGGAGTTATCGAGCCACTGGAGCTCCACCTCTTTGGGCAAAATAACCGGCATCCGGTTGTGGATATTTTCCATTACGGAGTTCGGCTCGGTTGTGATGATGGTAAAGGACGGGAGCACCTGTTCGTCATTTTTCCAGATTTCATACAGTCCTGCGAAAGCGAAGAGTGACTCGTTTTCCAATCTGATCCGATACGGTTGTTTCGAATTCCCGGTTTTTTTCCACTCGTAAAATCCATCCACAATCACGAGACAACGCCGTTTTTGAAATGGCCCTTTATAGGAACGTTTTTCCTCCAGGGTTTCCGCTTTCGCGTTGATCATGGAATACTTGGTTTCCGGTTGCTTCGACCACGACGGAATTAATCCCCATCGGAAGAGCTGTATCTGTTCCGGGTTTTCGTTGGTAATGACGGGATAATACTGAGAAGGCGCACCGTTATAGTAGATCGGCCACTCCCGGTCACCCGTATACTTTACATTGAAGCGTTGTTCCACAGGCTCAATCGCTTTCGTCAGTGATACACGACCACACATAAGATACCTCCAAACTCGTATTAACTGAGATAACGGGGAACAGGCAGGGAGTTCCCCATCGCCTTGTTCAGTTTCCTGATAAAGTATGCCGCCAATTTCGGGGATTCGATTTCCTCATTCTGGTGCACGAAAAAGTCGATCTGTTCAATGCCTTGCTCAGCCCAGGATTTCAGACGAACGACCCAATCATCCAGGCGGGAGTAATCGCTGGGATGGTTAGCGCCAACGTAGCGGATAAACACCTCGCCGTTCGTCAACCGCATGTGCAGCAGCTCACGCTCACCCGCAGTATCGGTGATGACATTCGCAACGTCGTTTTCCTCTAATAATTGATATAATTCCGCTGCAACGGAGGTGTCGATATACCAGTCCGGATGCCGTAATTCGATAGCCAGCGGGAGATCGGCTGGCCAGCGTTCGATAAAGCGGATAACCCGATCCATGAATTTCGGTGCAAACCGGACCGATAACTGTAGAAAAATGGTGCCAAGATTTTCTCCCAGATGAGTCACCCCCGAAAGAAAATCGTCAGTTCTATTCTCAATCTCGTTCAGCCATTTCATGTGACTGATATACCCGTCTACTTTTGGGAAAAACTTAAAATTATCGTGGACTTTCTCCCGCCATTCGATGTACTGATCCGGCGGATAACTCCGGTGATACGTGGCGTTCATCTCAACGGAATTGAACTGCGTGGCGTAATAGGTGAGTTCATCTTTGGTACCGCGCGGGTAAAAATTCTTCAGATCCTGGCGGTTCCACTTGGCGCAACCGACGTAAATCTTCGGCTTGCCGGAGCTCCTAGAATTTGACAGCACCTTGGCAGTATCCGGATGGTCCCCCGGGAGACTCAGATCTCTGCCACCGGGATTATCGACGCTGCCGAATTTCATAGTTTATTCTCACTTTTTGTATTTGCAGTTGTCTACTAGCGGAAAGCAATGTAAGAAGTTGAAGACTGATTTTCCCTGAATAATTCGATTGAACCCATTACAGGAAATTTATACGAAAATTCGTTAATATGGCTTCTTCTTACTCCTGATAATTTACTAAACAACGGGAAACACAGTGAACTCGTCAGATATAGCACGAATCAGACTGCAGACTCAGCAGATAGCTAATCCGCAATTCTCATCTCCCAAAGATCTGGTTGGGTGGATGGGCGCGGTGCAGGCACAGGATTACCGCATGGTGAAGTGGGCCCTGGGAGTCCGGTTACCTGGCTCGAATCTTGAGACAATCGAGGACGCGATAAAGGATGGAGATATCATCCGGACACACCTTTTGAGACCGACGTGGCATATTGTTGCCGCCAACGACATCCGATGGATATTGGATTTAACTGCACCGCGGATTCAGACTGCCACCAGATCACGCCACAAACAGCTGGGTATTACCAAAGAAGTCGTGGCACGAAGTAACCGTGCTATCGAGGAAGCACTCACCGACGGTAACCATCTTTCGCGAAAAGAACTGGTGACCGCACTTGAGGACGCGGGATTCGAAAACAAGGACAACATGGCTTCACATCTGCTGTTGCAGGCAGAACTGGACGGCGTCATCTGCAGCGGGGCGACAAAAGGTAGGGATTATACCTACGCTTTGATGGATGAGCGTGTCCCGGACGTACCGAAGCTGAGCCGGGAAGAGTCACTGGCAAAACTGGCCCGCACCTATTTCCGGAGTCACGGCCCGGCCACGCTTGATGACTTTGTCTGGTGGTCGGGACTCACACTCACCGATTCCCGAAAAGCACTGGAAATGATTAAACCGGATTTTCAGTCCGAAGCGGTCGAATCCCGGGAATATTGGTTCTCCGAATCATCGGTGAATACTGCCGATGCAGAGAAATCGGCGTTTCTCATTCCGGCGTACGATGAGTTCCTCATCAGTTACAAGAGTCGCAACGTGGCTATCTCGGAGAACATCGAAAAGAAGGCAATTTCGAATAACGGCATTTTCCGTCCGGTTATTGTGGTGGGCGGGCAAGTCGTTGGCATCTGGAAGCGTTCGGTGCAGAAGACAAAAGTGACCATTGAGACTGAATTTTTTGACAAGCCTTCCTTGGATATCAGGGAGCAGGTTGAGGAGTCTGCCGGGGAATTTGCAAGATTTTTGGTGCGCGAGACGGTGGAGGTGACGCATCACTGGAAATAAAGGGCGCTATTTGGAATTTGCATTGGAGAACATAGGAGACGAAAAAGAACATCTTATGGTCCTATGCGGCATGGAAAGTAACGCTCTGTGAACGCTCTGGAAATGGCTAAAGCAGGCTTCCGCTTATCAAAATGGCACCTAAATGGTCAATGATTATATAAAACGACTCCAGAAGTTATTCTGTTTTGTGGAAAACTTCGTGTCTGAGCACCCTTATATAGAGCAATAATCATACTAAATTTTCATCTATGGATTATGAAAGACCATGTTAAAATGTAAGAGTGTGAGTTCGAAGTTTTTCCCACCAGGGATCTCTACGAGGCTTGATTTTTTCTACCCGTTTTTCCCCGGAAGGGATCCCTTTGGGATATCAAGAAAAAACGGGTAATAAGAAATTGAAAATTCGTATTGCCTAGAGGGGAGATTGGTCTGTATTTGAATTTTACGTTTGACCCCGGTCTAAAGCCCGGGGCTATTCATCTTCCTTTGTTTTATACTATGTGGTGGACTTGATCATGTTTTCAACAAATTAAACTATCATCACACCGCCACCGCCTCCCGGTTATACTTCTCCCGGTACTCGATCGGCGTAAGCCCCGTGATCCGTAGAAAAAACTCCGGTATACTGGTGTCGTAGGAGGCGGCATTTTTAACTCTTTAGGTAATTCATCCATCAGAGTTCCACTATACTATACCTAATACAGTGTACTTCCACGTTTAGTGTCCCAGTGCTCTGTGTAAGGGACTTGATTCAAAAGTGTAGCAAGTAAAAAACACTTCAACGAAAGATGACAAGAATTATCATATTGACTGTAACGTTACAGTATGAGATATTTCTTTCCCCGGTTGACTTATTTTCAACTTGGCCTATCTACCAAGAAAAAAGGAGCACTCATGAATACATCAAAGCAAAAGATCATTCCGCACCTTTGGTTCGACGATCAGGCCGAAGAGGCTGCGGAATTCTATACATCCATCTTCGAAAATTCTGCTATCGGAAACATCACCCATTATGTAGAAGCGGGACAGGATGTTCACGGCCAAGAGGCCGGAACAGTGATGACCGTCGAGTTCGAGATCGAGGGTTATAAAATGGTTGGACTGAACGGCGGTCCGCATTTTACGTTTAACCCGTCGATATCGTTTATCGTAAACTGTGATACTGCAGAAGAAGTGGATGCGCTCTGGGAAAATCTGAACAAGGGCGGTAAAGCCTTGATGCCGCTGGATTCCTATCCGTTCAGCGACCGGTATGGCTGGACGGCAGATAAATTCGGCGTGACGTGGCAAATAATGAAGTCCCGGAGCGGATTCGAGCAGAAAATCATGCCTTCCTTGATGTTCGTCAACGACCAGTGCGGCAAAGCCGAGGAAGCTATCCGGTTTTACACCTCGGTTTTGGACAATTCGGAGGTAGTCAACATTGCGCACTACGAAGAGAATAACGAGTTTCAGGAAAAAGGAACCGTGATGTACGCGGATTTCAGGCTGGAAGACCAGCTCTTTGCGGCGATGGACAGTGCCATGGAGCACGACTTCACCTTTAACGAGGCGATTTCGTTGCTCGTGCAGTGCGACTCCCAGGACGAGGTGGATCATCTTTGGGAACAATTCACGGCAGAAGGACAGGAGCAACAGTGTGGCTGGCTGAAGGACAAATATGGCGTCTCGTGGCAGATCGTGCCGAAGCAGCTGTATAGTTTGCTCCGGGACGGAGACCGGGAAAAGGGGAAACGGGTCACCGAAGCGATGCTTCAGATGAAGAAGATTGAAATTGCTAATCTGGAAAAGGCGTATGCGGAAAAATAGCAAAGGAAATGCTATGACAAATAAAGAAATCGCCATCGACTTTTTGAAACGGGTCTCCAGGGGTGATGTCCGACCAGCGTACGAAGAGCACGTCCACCCGGAGTTCATTCACCACAATGTGTACTTCAAAGGTGATAGGGAATCCCTGCTGGTAGGTATGGAGGAAAATGCTGAGGAATTCCCGGATAAATCCTATGAGGCTTTGCGAGCGCTGGAAGACAAGGATCTGGTGACAGTTCATGGAAAAGTGCAACTTGCCGCCGATTCAATCTGGGCAGTAATCCATATCTTCCGGTTTGAAGACGGCAAGATCATCGAACTCTGGGAAGCGTCACAAGAAAAGATCGAGGATTCGCCAAACGAACACGGACTTTTTTAAGGTGAACAGAAAAAGATAGATTGCGCCAAAAAAATCCTTTGAGTTGAGAAACACTCTGGCATGTTTATATAACCTTCCAACAATGTCACTTCGAACGACCTCGATTTAACGAGGGAGTCTCCCCGAAGGGACTCCTCCCGGAGGAGAAATCTGGTTTATCAATTTAGATAAGGAAATCCATGAGTAAAACCATCCTGTACATTGCCATGAGTCTGGACGGCTATATCGCCGGGCCGGAGGCGGATCTGTCGTGGTTGGATCAGTTTAATGACGACGAGACCGGTCTGCCAGATTTTGACTCAGAAAAGGAGGACAATCCGTATGCCTGGGAGTTGTTCTTCCGGAGTGTCGGCGCCATCATCATGGGGCGGAGCACCTACGACTGGGAGATCTCCCACGGCTACGGCGACGTGCATCCCCTGCCGAAATTCGTGTTGACGCATCGTCCGCCGGATAAAGATGTCCGAGAGAAGGTAACATTCACCGATGAGCCGATCGGAGTCGTCCTGGAGAAGGCGAAAAGCATCACCGATAAACACATTTGGGTCGAAGGCGGCGGCATCGTGGCTCAGCAGTTCATAGAAGAAGGCTTGCTCGACGAGATGATCTTGTTCGTCGCCCCGGTGCTGCTGGGCGGCGGAATCCGGCTGTTCGGGGAATCTGATTCCTACAAAAATTTCAGATTGCGAAAGGTCAGACCTCTCAGCGGCGGACTGGTGCAGCTGGAGTATACTCCCATTAATCGCAGTATACAACTCCACTGAAAAATACCGGAAAGTCCTTCCGTCACCGACCGCTCCCCGCGTCGGTGACGGTCATTTTCTTCTAATCACCGGCACCGCTATAGGCAATAGTCGGCAAGGGTTCGCTTTGGAAAATGTAAGTTGACATTTCGTATCATCTTCCCGTACGCGATAAACCGCGTCCTTACACTTGGTAAACAGAGATTTCAATGTAGCAACTTAATTTTGAAAATTCGCCTTGACAGACAGGTTGTCATCATCTATTTTACCAGCAAGTTAATTAAACAGATGGTAAAATAAGGATAATCGATGCCACAGGATACCCTCAGCGCCACCTTCGGAGCACTTGCAGATCCAACTCGCCGGGCCATATTGGCAAATTTGACTACAGGCGAGAAGACGGTCTCAGAGTTAGCCGAACCGTTCGACATGACCATGCCGGCGGTCACCAAACATCTCAAAGTGCTGGAGAAGGCAAACTTGATCGAACGCAGCCGGGAGGCACAGTATCGTCCGTGCCGGCTGCATCCGGAACCGCTCCGGGATATCGACGAGTGGATGGAGCAGTACCGGCGCTTCTTCGAGGGGAGTTTCAATCGGCTGGACGATTACCTTGAACGCATACAAGCAAAGGAGAATAAAGATGAGTAACGATAAATTACAGGTGGAGACAAAAGGCCGGGAACTGGTTTTAAGCAGAGTGTTCGATGCGCCGAAAGACCTTTTGTTTCAGATGTGGTCTAGTTGCGAGCATCTGAGTCGCTGGTGGGGACCGAAGGAGTGGCCCATGGACGAATGTACCATGGATTTCCGGGTAGGCGGCGAATGGTTATACTGTCTGCGCGGGCCAAATGAAGGGGATGAATCCTGGGGCAAGGCCATCTACCAGGAAATCGATACTCCGGACAAGCTTGTGTATAAAGACTACTTTACGGATAGCGACGGTGCGGTGAATAACGAGATGCCGGAAATGCGCATCACCGTGGAATTTATCGCGGAGAACGGTCAAACCAGGATGATTGAGACCACACTGTTCGACTCGCCTGAGACCCGCGAATCCGTTGTGGAAATGGGCGTGGTTGAAGGCATGAACAGCTCGCTGGATCGCTTGGAAGAACGCCTTGCGGAGATTCAATAAATCACAAAAGCATTCGACATAAAGGACTACAATATGAGGAAAATAATAGTATTAACATTCCTATCCCTTGACGGCGTCATGCAGGCGCCCGGGAGCAAGGGCGAAGATCCCTCCGGCGACTTTGATCTTGAGGGGTGGACGGTGCCCTATTTTGACGATGTCCTGGGAGATGAAATGGGTAAACAGATGACGCCGCCCTTCGATCTGTTGCTGGGCAGAAAGACATACGACATCTTTGCCTCGTACTGGCCCCACCAGAATGATAACCCTTTTGAGGAAGCAAAAAAATATGTGGTCTCAAACGATGATTCCCTCAATACGGATTGGGAGGGAACAATTCAAATACAGGATGATGTGGTTGCTGAGATTGAGAAGTTAAAGCAACAAGATGGCCCCACACTGCAGGTCCACGGAAGCAGCAATCTCATCCAGACGTTATTTACAAATGACTTAGCCGACGAACTGTGGCTAAAGATATACCCGGTGACCCTCGGCAAGGGGAAGCGGTTATTTCGCGATGGAACCATCCCAGCAGCCTTCGAACTGAAGGACTCAAAAGTCTCGCCGAGTGGGGTCATAATCGCGTCCTACAAACGAAATGGAGACGTGAAAACTGGCTCTTTTTAAACTCAACAAACCGAAGGAATACTATGAATTCAAATACAACTACCAGCAATAATCAGGATACCAGTGAACGGGAGATCGTTCTCACCCGTGAGTTCGATGCGCCGAGGGAGCAGGTATTCGACGCCTGGACGTCACCGGATAAGATCGGCCAATGGTGGGGGCCGGACGGCTTCACCACGACCACTCATTCCATGGATTTCAGGGAAGGAGGCGTCTGGGACTTCGTCATGCACGGCCCGGATGGCACGGATTACAAGAACTACATCAAATACACAGAAATCGTGAAGCCGAAATGGCTGTCGTATGAACACGGCGAAGAAGTTGAACAAGGACCGCTTTTCCACGGAATGGTGATATTTGAGGATCTGGGCGGTAAAACCCGGCTCACCTTTCGGACGCTTTTCCCAACGAAAGAGGCCAGGGACAAAAATGTTGAAGAAAATGGTGCCATCGAAGGTGGAAAGCAGACGCTGAACAGGCTGGCGGAGTATTTGAAGAAGATATCCTGAATTGCACTTAAGATAACTAATTAACCCTGCCAGGGTCGCTGACCCCTGGCAGGGTTAATTGAAAAGAGTAGGGAGGGGGGAATTTATCCTCCCGGGTTAGGTTTTAATTGATTCCTTATTTTATTTCCCGGATCACAATCATTCCTCCGGAAACCGATAATTCGCCACGTCCCGCAGCTCGCCCATCTCTTTGGAATACGGCTGCAGGTAGAACGTGTAATTGTAACTCTCGCTCGTCGGCAGCCGATATTCCGATAATGCCCTGGCACGTTCAGACCAGGAGTTGGTACCGCCGACACCCTGCTGCTTATAATCCAGGTTGACGGTATAAAATTCCCGGCGCGGCAGTTCGTTGATGTGCTTCGCCTCCTGCAGATCTTCCACGGTGTACGGCCAGACGCTGACGTTGATCCGGTCTGCGGCGACAGCGAGAAATCCTGTGCCATCATCCTTGGCAAACGCCGCCCAGCGGACGTCATCCCGGTTCCCGTTCTCCTGGGGATACGGGTAATTCACCCACAGGGAGTCGATGGCGCCGGAGTATTCCCCAACGGTGATCCCGATTTTGCGATCCCAGTAGTTCTCATACGGACCGCGACCGTACCAGGTCATGGTTTCATAGCTTTTATCAATGCGAAGATTCATTCCAATTCTGGGAGTGTACGACGGAATATCTGCACCGAGGGGTGTGACTGTTTGGTCAACCTGTACTGCGCCGTTACTCAATATCGTATAAACAGTTTTGAAGGTCGTCTCGCCCACCGGAATGGTGCCCTCGACAGTGACTTCAGCACGGTTGTCACCGGATTCAGTCACTTCCACACTGTTGACACTCCTGTTCGCGCCAGCTTTCCGCCACGGATCGAGTTCATCCTCCCAGCCGGCCTCGTCGTTGTCGGTCATGGCGCGCCAAAAATTTGGTGTGAGCCGCCCGCTTATCAGACTATTGCCGCCGTATTCATACTTTGAAAGTGCCCCGTCATCATTGGAAATTTTTATTTCGAAATTGTCATTGGAAACGGTCACCACATCTTCGGTTTGGTTCACCTGTAATGACAAACTGTTGTCCGGAGTAATCGCTGGCGCTGCCGGAACAGCGTACGGCATCTCCATCTGCTCCCAGGCCATCTTGTATCCCACATCAGCCCACTTATTACCCGTTTTCAGGTGCAGGCTGACGTTCAGCCAGTACTCCCGGCCCGGCTCATATTCCGGAGATTCGATGGGCAGTTTCAATCCCATAAACCCGCCGGGTTCCACGTCCAACGTATCGATAGTTCCGGACTGGATGGATTTGCCGTCCTCGTTTAGCGACCACCGGAGTTCAAATTGGTTCAGATTGAGAAAGTCGTAATTATTGGCGATCCAGATCCGGCCGGTTCTTAAATCACTGGCGCCGAAATTCACATACTGGTAGGAATACTTCACCTTTTGCAGCGCCGGCTGGGGAGTTCTGTCCGGGAAGATTACGCCGTTGAATCCGAAGTTGCCGTCGTTGGGTTCATCGCCGTAATCGCCGCCGTACGCCCAGAACCAAGTCCCATCTTCACTCTCCTTCCGGAGTCCCTGATCCACCCAATCCCAGATGAAGGCGCCGATAAAATTGGTGTTGTTCGCCATTAGCTCCATGTACTCGTCCAGATTCCCCGTGGAATTACCCATGGAATGCACGTATTCGCAAAGAATGATGGGGCGCGGGATCTCCGGATCGTTGATTATCCGTTGAGTGCCGTCAACCGGAGGATACATGTAACTATTCATATCGGCGATATAGTTCATGTGCTGGTAGTGAATCGGACGGGACGGATCGGCCGTCCGAACCCAGGAGGCCATCTGTGCGATATTTTCGCCGTTCCCCGCCTCATTCCCCATCGACCAAATCACAACAGAAGGATGGTTTTTATTGGCCTCCACCATACTCCGGGCGCGATCCAATACGGCATCTTCCCAGAGAGGATCGCTTCCAGGGAGGACATTCCGGCGAAACGAAATCCCGTGGGATTCCACATTGGCTTCATCAATCACGTACAACCCATATTTATCGAATAAATCATAATACCGCCGATCATGGGGATAGTGAGCCATCCGCACCGCGTTCAGGTTGTGGCGTTTCATTAGCTTGACGTCCTTCACCATCATCTCATACCTGACGGTTCTCCCGGAGACCGGATCGTGATCGTGGACATTGGTGCCCTTGAGTTTCACTTCCTCACCGTTCACCAAAAACATCTTATCCCGGATCTCGATCTCCCGGAAACCGGTGTTGGTACGCGCCACCTCTTTGATTTTTCCGTCGCTGTCCTTCAACACCAGGATCACCGTATAGAGATTCGGCGTTTCGGCTGTCCATTTTTTCGGATTCTCAATGGTCGTTTCCAGAATCGCTTGTGTAAGCACTCCGGACGCCATTCCGTGCTGGGTTCGAGATGTGGCTACCGGGCCGTCGCCAACCTGGTTGCCATCCGGATCGTAGAGGTATACTTCCACGGTTGCCGGTCGCATGCTATCATCAGTATTGTTCCGAACGTCGGCGGTGATTTGGAGCGTCCCGTCCCGATACTCGTCATCAAGGCCGCCACGGACAAAAAAGTCCTGCAGGTGCAGATACGGTTTGGAGAACAGGTAGACGCTCCGATAGATACCGCTGAATCGCCACATGTCCTGATCCTCCAGCCAGGAACCGTCCGACCAGCGATACACCTCCACCGCCAGTGAGTTTTCGCCATCCTTCAGATACGGGGTCAAATCGAATTCCGCGGCGGTCATGCTCCCCTCGCTATAGCCGACCTTTTGCCCGTTCACCCAGATGTAAAAAGCGCTCTTGACGCCCTCGAAGTGGATCAGAGTCTGACGCCCCTCCCAATCGCTGGGAACAGTGAACGTTTGTCGGTACGATCCCACGGGATTGTACTCGCGCGGAGCTCGCGGCGGCTTGAGTCCATCCATGAGCGACTCCACCGGATACCGGCTGTTCGCATAGATAGGATAATCGTAGCCCTGCAGCTGCCATGTACCGGGGACGGTGATCTCGGCCCAGGCGCTGACGTCAAAATCTTCTCTGTAAAAATCGACCGGACGCTTTGCGGGATTCTCCGCCCAGTGAAATTTCCACTGGCCATCCAATGACTGATGATAGACCGAGTTATACTCCGGGCCAACATCCGCCAGCGCCGACTCGATATCCGGATGCGGGACAAATTCCGCATGCGCCGGCTCCTTATTGATTCCGATGACCGTAGGGTTTTCCCAGTCGGGGAATTCTGCCAGAGAGAACTGTGCCTGTATGGATTGGTGGCCAAAAGCAAAAATAATAACCAAAAAGGGCACGAATGAACCTTTGAGGAATTTCATATCGACTTGTCTCCGTTGATGTTGTTGTCCGGGCGGAAGGATTAACGATGAATATGGTTAAATATATAAACCTCACGATGAGATTCATAAATCTTCTTCTCCTCCCCTTTCCACTTTTGCCTTGACGCAAAAGTGGATAAAAGGTCAAGGCTGTGCTCTTTATTTTGGGTTTTTAAACGGAAACTCAGTGTCTGAGCACTCGAATTAAAATTACCTTAGTTATAATTGTCAAATATTTGGTATTATGAAAGACCATCGTCCGGTTGAGGTGTGCGAGTTCTGAGTTTCCTTGATTTTTTCGTCCCTTTTGTATCAAGACAAAAGGGACACAGAGGTTGCGGAAATATCATTGGTACTCCTAAGGCTATCTACTTCAAATTGAAAAATTAGTGAAACGAATTTTTTGAAAGGTACTTTTGTTAGCCCCGCTTGCATGGGCTTGTATGGAACACTTGGACATTAATACCTGGACATAAAAAGTACCCAAAAGGACTTGTCCTAACAGGATCCCTACGGAAAAAACTCAGCACTCTCTCGACCGGTCGGGATCAAACATTGAGTTTACAATAAAAACGGTTTTTCGGACTCACTGAGATGATTGGGTAACTCCGCTAAAAATTTTAATTGAACTACTTTGTCGTCCGAATTACAGCGTTTTCGCATACTCCGCCGGCGTTTGCCCCACAATCGTCTTAAAATCCCGGATAAAATGCGCCTGGTCGAAATAGCCTAGATCCACCGCCAGCGCTGGCCAGTGATCAGCGCGTCCGTTTGCCATCTTCTCGGCGGCTTCGTGCAGACGGTAGCGCTGGATCACCCACTTGGGACTGACGCCGATGTACCGACGAAATTGACGCTGCAGTGTACGGGTGCTCCGATTAACCTTCTCCGCCAGATCCTCCACTCTCAGGATGGAAGTATCCTCCTGAATCTGTGCAACAATTCGTCCGGCCGCTATCGCTTTCGGATCCCCCTCCGGGAAGTGCCGCATCAAAAACGACTCGCCCGCTTCCGCCATTTGCGCGGTTTCTCCGATGCTGAGAATACTCGATTCCAGAGATGCGAGATCTTCGTCGAACGCCTCGCGGAACGGCAGGACGTCATCGGTGAACGAAGCCACCGGCTTTCCATAGAAGGGATAGAATCCGCCGGGACAAAATTTGACGCCTAACACCTTGCCTTTCCCCTCGATCACCCGGGTAAACTTGCCGGTGACCACGCCCCAGATCCACGTGTTCCCGCGTTCGAAGACCAGATCAATCGACGGATGCGACAGAACATCCTGCGTGAATGGCTCATTCCCCCGGAGATCCCACTGGACGCTCCAGTAGTTCTCCACGAAGGGCGATAACTCCGGGGACGGCAAATACCGATACAACCGGAAATGCTCTAATCCCTTTGCCTCGTTCAGAATACCGCGGGGCTCTTCCTGTTTTGGCTGTACCATACGTGTCGCGTTTTTACAATATTTGGTCTGACCGTTTGAATAGTTTTTCGAACAAATCATACGAAAAAAACGGGAGACAATAAATATGGATCACGAACTGACACTGACGGTTTCCAAAACCATCGATGCGCCCAGGGCGGACGTCTGGCGTGCATTAACTGATAAGGAATTGATTCAGCAGTACTTTTACGGCACCGAAGCCGAATCCGACTGGGAGGAGGGCAGTCCCATCACCTTCACCGGCACCTGGGAAGGTGAGAAATACGTGGACAAGGGTACCATCATCGAAAAGAAACGAGAGCGTCTACTCAAATTCAGTTATCTGAGCTCCATGTCCGGGTTGGAAGACCAACCGGAAAACTACGCGGAGATTACCTATCGACTGGAGAAGGAAAATGGAAAAACGATCCTGTCTGTCACACAACAAGGGTTCAAAGACAAGGAAGCCTACGACCATTCCACGCAGGGATGGGAGGAGGTGCTGGGGAATTTGAAGGCGTTGGTGGAAGGACTGCGAAACTGACCTGTTTCATGTAGAGATTTTGCACGCAACATCTCTACATCGTGAAAGCGAAAGATAGATCCGGTTGTACCTCTTTCAGGGATTAACGACCCTGTCCCAGGGGGATCTCTTTGAGGAAAGGGTCTGTTATCATCTGGAATTTTTTCCAATTCAATGCCAACTTTAGGAACCGGATAACTGACAGACGGAGCCAACCATGCACACAACCAACTACTACAATACATTCATTGAGGTGGCGGAAGATTGTCCCGTTGAAGAATCTGAAATCCCGCCGTTGCGGAAGAAAAAGTCTGCCGTCCGTATCCAGTACGAGCTGATCTCGGAGCATCCGTATAGATTCACCTCGGACGACGTTATCTTCGTCGTTCATGCTGAGAAAAACGACATTCCGGAGGAGCAAAGACCGAACGCCCGGGAAAAATTCTTCTCAAACGGACGCGCATGCCTGCGATCTTCCTCGCTGGGAAAACGCTACGGTTGGGGCACGCATCACGACGCAGACGGCACGGTCGCCATCTATCCGATGGAATCGGCAGAATACGCCGAATTTGCGAATGACGAAGGCCTCGATCATATTAAAGCGATGCGATCCAGCCGGAAGGATTAAGATGGGAGGATACGTTATATACCATAGAGTCCAAATCTTAGTGTCAACGCCAAAGCGGAACAGGCCCACCCAAGCGTCCTTTTGTATTTGGATTGAGCAACGACTTCTTTAGGCCTTATGATTTATTTTGGGCACCGCTTCAGCGAGTGGAGATAAAAATTTCCGGCTGTCTGACGCGAAGCAAGTTCCGGGAATTTTTCGGAGCGAGCTGTATAGCGGTCGAAATAAATCATACAGCCTTGATTTTTCCCTCACTTTTGTATCAAGACAAAAGTGAGAATTAACTCAGCTTTTTTTGAGGCTGCATAACCCAATGTGAATTTTACCGAAAGGAAATATATTTCAAGGATAAACAGGTTTCTTCAATATTGCTATCATGCCCGTTTTTTCCCGGAAGGGATCCCTATGGGATATCAAGAAAAAACGGGCAAATTCACAGAATCTTCAAGTTCGCAAATGAATAGATTAATAGCCCTGAAAGGAAAATAAAATGCCCACTTATATCGCACTATTCCGCGGAATTAACGTCGGCGGCAGACACCGTATCAAGATGGCGGATCTCCGTTCGCTTTTGGAGGATCTCGGCCTCGAAGACGTGAACAGCTACATCCAAAGCGGGAACGTGGTGTTTCGGAGTAAGAAAGTCGATACCTCAGAGCTCTCGGAGCAAATCAGCGCCGCAATCGCTGAAAACTATGATTTCAAGCCGAACGTATTCATCCTGGAAAAGAAGAAATTCATCCGGGCCATGGAGGCCAATCCGTTCCCGGATGCGGAATCCGATGACCGGCGGCTGCATCTCACCTTCCTGGAGGCGGAACCGGAAAACCCGGATATGGATGGGCTTCGTGAGGTAAAGAAGGAGTCTGAAGAATATGAATTGAAAGGACAGAAATTTTATCTTTACGCCCCGGAGGGTATCGGTCGCTCGAAGCTCGCAAATAAGGCAGAGAAATTACTTGGCGTTTCCACCACCAGCCGGAACTGGCGCACCATGGGGAAAATCCGGGAGATGGCGGAAGAGCTGATGTGACGTTTTCTTCCATGCTCAAACCGAGGACCTGTGATTATGATTCCAGGTAAAATTTCACGAAACGAGTTTATTTCCATGACCGGTGCGGGAATATTAGGATTGGCTTTTGTTCCCGCATGGGTTTTGTCGAACATGCCAGAAAAGGGATCCAACGATATGTACGGATTGATAGGGAAAATAACGGCCAAAGCCGGCAAGCGAGATGCCCTGATCGCAATCCTGATTGAAGGGGCATCCAACATGCCCGGCTGCCTGAGCTATATCGTCTCCAAAGATGCAGATAACGAGCAGGGGATCTGGGTTACCGAAGTCTGGGAGAGCAAGGAGAGCCATAAGGCTTCCCTTCAGCTTCCCTCAGTTCAGGAGGCGATGAGCAGAGGACGACCGTTAATCGAAGATTTCGAAGACCAAATTGAGATAGAACCCGTGGGTGGACACGGGTTGGTATCCACGGACAGCGAATGAGCAATATAGTTAATAATTGTAGTTGGTGAGTTCGGAGTATAAGGGATTTTCTGCTCAGCAATCTCCTCAGGAGTTCAGCATTGGGGAGATACTTCCTGTCGTGATAAATAAGCATTAGGGCAATACAATGCTTTAACTGGTCGGCCGGGATCTCCTCATCTTCGTGGAAGATAATCGCCCGGTTGCCTTCGAAGGTGAATGTATCCCGGTACAGCTCCCGGAACGTATCAACCAATGTGGTTGTACAGTGGAAATACATGGCGTAGTGCTTCGGGCTACGCTCTTTCCGGTCCATCCGGACGGTGCTGCCGTTTTCCGCGATGTAGCCCGGTTCACCCCATTTGAGCGTCACCTCCACAGTTTCAACGCCTTCTGTCTTTCCCACCGTCTCAAAAACTAGCTGGCGCAAAGACATCAGTTTTTTCCGCACCTGTTCCGGAGAGTTGTCGAAGACTACCGCAATTCAGGGTTTGTAATTGTCTCCATATTGCTCTTACTCTTGTTTTGGGCTCCGCAGATTTACACTGAACCGACAGGTGCGAATGTGTTATGCGGTTGACGAGTATGGAGTTACCAGGAAATTGGCATACTTCCATGTATTTAGGTGGTAATGCTGTAATCTTCTGCGAACGTTTCTATGAATAGGATTTTGCAGAAAATATAAATGAACTTGCGTAGCTAAATATCTACATATATATTAGTAGTCAAATGGCTACAGAAACAGAAAAACGATGAAACGCAGAAGAGACCCATTTCAGGCTATTGCAGACCCGACCCGACGAGCAATTCTGGTTCTGCTCGTATCCCAGACGATGACAGCCGGCGCAATAGCCGCCCATTTTGACACCGCACGCCCGACTGTCTCAAAGCACCTGCAAATACTTACCGAGTGCGACTTGCTTGAGCAGGAGCAGGACGGCAGGGAAATCCACTATCAGCTGAATCCCGACAAAATGAAAGAAATAGCCGACTTTATTGAGCCGTTCCGGCAATTGTGGGAGAACAGGTTCAATAAACTGGAAGCCATGATGAAAGATTATTCCGGTTGAATGCCTTCAGAAAAAACCGAATAAAATGGATACGCCACCAAGGCACCAAGACACTAAGAAAAACGTGAATATTCTCCCTGAACTACTTTGCGCCTTCGTGTCTTCGTGGCAGATAAATAAAATGAAGTACAGGAAGGTATCGAAATTAAAAGCATAGGATACGCCACCAAGGCACCAGGACACTAAGAAAAACGTGAATATTCTCCCTAAAATACTTTGCGCCTTCGTGTCTTCGTGGCAGATAAATAAAATGAAGCACAGGAAGGTATCGAAATTAAAAGCATAGGATACGCTACCAAGGCGCCAGGACACAAAGAAAAACAGAAGCACTTTCCCTAAAAT